>NZ_JAFCXH010000014.1:0-176134 GCF_049898225.1 Pseudomonas sp. DSP3-2-3
AAGGCGAAGAACATCACCTGACCCTCGGCGCGCGCAAGACGCAGGTGCTCGAGGACGATTCCCTGACGGTGGTGGGCAATCAGCACATCAGCGCGGCGAATCATCTGGTCAGTGCGGCACTGGAAGTCCACTTGGCTGCCGGGAACCACATGATCGTCGATGCGACGCTGAGCACCACGATCAAGGCGGGTGGGCACTGGATTTCGATTACGCCTGCGGGGATTTTCACCAGCGTGCCAATCCTGCTGGGCGGTGTACCGATGCCGGGGATGCCAGCCATGCCGCTTCCACCAATGCCGCTCGAAAAACGCATCGCGGCGCCCGGTGCTCCGTCCATGCCGGTGTCCGAGGTGGCCGTCGAGGCGCTTCGCGATGAATTCAAACTACTACCGTCTCGCTGCGAAGCCTGCGAAGCGCTGGCGGAGTCGGATCAATGAATCATCCTGCCCAAGCGAACTACCTGCTCATAGACGGGGCACTGCGACCGAACGCTCTTGTGGGGCTCTATCAACGCCACGAACTGTTCGAGATTGACGCGCTATATCTGGGAACCCGCTGGAAGGATCTTCATGATCTTGGGCCGATCCTGATCAAGCCCGATTCACGCAGCCCGTTATTGTCGGAATGGATTGACCACGAGTCGCTGCGAACAGACTCAACACTCATCTACAGCCGCGCTGATATCGAGCAAGTCGCCGCTCATCTACGCCGTTTCATTTCGCCACCGGATCATCTGGGCGGCGGCGGTCTGCTGCGCTTTGCCGATCCGCTGGTGACGCATTTCTGGTTGTCGAGTTATCCCAATGGCTCGAACCAGCACCTCGGCCCGATTGAGCACTGGTGGGTTGGCGCGCCAAGACAGAGCCGGGAATCACTAAAGCAAGTGCAATGGCAGACGTTCGGCGGTCCCGGCCCTGAATCCGCGTGGGACGAGCGACATGCCGTGCTGGGCGAAGATCAGCTTGCCGCGCTGGATCTGGCTCAGCGCTGGCGATTTACCGGCCGTATCTACAACTGGCTTGGCGAGCGCTCACCGGACTTATTTTCTGGTTTGGCCGGTTCGCAGATCAGCGACTGGCTGAACTCCAGCCTGCAAGCGGGTCTGGAGTGGGGGCTTGTCACTGAACGGGCGCTCGCCATGTGGATCGAGGCTTGCGTCGACTACGGCCAAGACTTCGCTACCCGACCGCAAAGCCCTTATCAGCAATGGATAAACCTGGACGCGGCGAACGCCGGGCTGGCACCAGAGCTGCGCATCCGTGCTTTCGAACTCCATAGCCGCGCGCACAAGGAAGTCGCTCATGACTGACAAAAACGGTCAACCGGCCCAATGTCGTGATTCCGTGTTCTCCAACACGGTTCTTTCCGGAACGGGCACCTGCCCGTTCAAAGGCCCAGACATCGCCATCGTGCCCATGCGCTACGCCCTGGACCGCTCACGCTACGACGTCGAGCCCACCAAGCTCACACCCTTGGCCGCCACCGGCAAATGGGCGCGTTATCCCAAACTGGATACCCGCAGCCACACTCTGCGCCAACTGCGTGATGGCTTTGTGTACGTCTATGACGAAATGGCCGAAGTCCTGCACGAATATGCATTCGCTGCTCAAGACGCGAGTTTGACGCGGATCGTCTGGAGCGATGCCGATCTGGGTCTGGACATTCGTGGCAGAAAAGGCAAAAGCCAGACGCATTTGCTCTATCCGCGAACCAGCAAATTGCGCATCGCATTTTCGCCCTGGCAATGGACCTGGCGCATGTGTGAACAGATGCGCTCCAGCACGGTAAATCGCACGTCATGGATGCAGCTGCTGGACCTGCGCGATTACTGCCGCAACATGTCGGTCACGCATGCGCTGCCGTTAACCCGGCTGAGTGACAGGGTAGTCGCTGACGTCGATCCTTATCCGGTCAATCATGACGGACGCTTCGCCGATTCAGCCCATCCGCCTACCGTACCTGAAGGCGCCGAGTACACACCGCTGCCACTGGCTGCTGACGTGCTATGGACCGGCAGCGTCGAAGACAAATCCAGCGCCGTACTGTTCGCTCTCGATGATTCGATTGGCATGCTGGAAGACCTGGGCATGCAGCTCATTGCTGATCAGGCCGCGCTGTTCGCTTTTCAGGCCGAGCACGAGCACGCGATGAATATCGCCGGCATTGTCGAGCGCCTCTGCGGTGTCGGCGGCGATCAAAGCCTGTTGCCTGCCTCGGTAAAAGGCGATGAGGCGAAAACCCGGCAATACATTCGCGACCTCGAGGCGTATTTCGAGGAACTGGACGTTGAGGATCGCGCGAGTGCGAGCGGGCCGGAAGGGATTATTCTGGGATTGGTCGAGTTGCCTTCGACCACATTGGGCTACGAGCTAAAAAGCCGATACGGCAGCTTGCCCGACCCGGCATTGCGCAGCAGTTGGCAGGATAGCCGCAAATGGCGTCGCGAAGTCGACCTCGATGCCGCTCGGGATTTCACCGAAGCCCGACAGCCACAACTCAAGGGCTTGAAGCAGCACATCACGGACACCCAGGACGATATCAAGGCCATTGGCGAACATATCGGCACTGATCCGATGCGTCTGTTCATCGACACCACTAACGCAACATCGCTGCACTGTCTGTTGGACCTTACCGCCGAGTTGCTGTGCAGCCTCAGCCAGGACGTTGGCTTCTCGCAATGGCTGCAAAAAGAAGAAGCCAAAAGCAGAACACTGTTCGGCCTGATCCGCTTTGGCTTCTCCGCCCCCATCAAAGAGGCGATGACCAACGAGGCCAATCGTCTGATGTCAGGCATCTCCGACTTCACTGCCTTGTCGGGGCGAGCGGGAGAAATCAACGGCTTCCTCAATCATGATGCGATAGCGGCACATCCCTGGATGAAGGCGTTGAGCGAGCCCGTGCAACTGACGCTCCGAGCACTGACCGAGTTAGCGAAGGACGCAGGTAAACAGACTTTTGAAAGGATTCAGCTGGCGTTCATAGCGGTTGATAGTCGCATGAGCGATCAGGCCATTGCCCTGCGCAATCTGACCATTGGTCACGTGCTGTTCAACCATCAGGAGCGGTTAAAAATTGACCAGCAATTCAACGAGCGCATTGTCGCCTGGAGCAAGGAAGGAGAGCGGCTGCGTAAGGAAAAAATGGTCGTTGAGCACCGCTGGTCAAACCCGGGCGGTCGTTATGACCGCAAGACCGTGGCAGAAATACTGGTTGAGCTGAACGAGCACATCGACCAGCACAATTTGCAGCGGCCGCATTTAGTGGACTACTCCCAAAACCGCTACCTGCGCCAACTCCAAATGGAAATCGCCCACTTCCACAAAAACAGCGCCCAGCTGGCTGGCAACTGGCAAAGCCACGCCAGAGCCTTTACTGAACAACACGGGCTGAACGCAGGCGCAATTACCTGGGGGCTGGTTGTCGTCAACTTCTTCAATACGATGGCTACTTATCAGCTCGCCAGTAAAGACGGCGATTTGAATGCCAAGGATTGGGCAAAGATCGGCTCCGCAGCGGCTTACACCGGGAATGCGCTGATGGCGGTTTTTGTGGAGACGGCTTGGGCGGGGATGAAGGGGTTGACTGTTAAAACGAGTAAAACTGAAGTCATAACAATTACTCAACGCTCTGCGGCTCACTGGGGAAGTACTGGGAGGTCGGAGTGGGGGGCGCTGATAAAGGGGTTTGGTGCAAGACTAGTAGGTTTGGGTGGTTTTTTGATCTTAGCGGCGTCATTAGAGTTATGGGAAATCGCGGATGATCAAGCACAGACTGGAGTTGCGCTGGAGAGAGATTTTCTATCCATAAAAAACTATGCTGTTTGGGGCATGCTGACAATCGGGGGGATACAAGCAGCAGCGGGTGTATTCGCACTTTTCGGCCATGGCTTTCTAATACCTTTCGTTATGAATTCTTGGTTCGTGGCTGGAACTGCAATTGTAGGACTGATTTATCTATTTGTAACGTATGCTCTTAACTACTTAAAAAGTGATGCCATTGGACGTTGGCTACATAAATGTCGATGGTCCCGGGCCCTTGACGAGCGCTTTATAGATGAAACCGAGGAGAACCAATTATTTCTAGAAATCCAGCTGAGTCCATCGCTTTTCGTAAAGCCAACCTTCGAAGTGAAACAGATTTATAGCGGTCGTGCCGGCTATCTGCCTCGTAAGGTGTCTAACGGTGCTTGGATTCAGCTTCGCATCCCCACGCCCCTCCGTGGTGAAATCATTCATGTAAATCTAACAACTAGTGACCGTCCTGGGTATGTCATGCCAGTGGAGGCGTCAGGCGGTAGTCTTCAAGGGCATTTCATTGGCTATGGAACAATTGAAACTACCGACGAATGGAGCAAAACTTCCGACCAGAAAACGCAGATCCGCTACAACGACCCACCGTATAGAATTGCCCCACCTCGAGGTGAGGACGTTATCTGGCAAACTTGGATTCCGATTACCAACAATGCTGAGTATCTCGAGTTCCAGGTTTGGTATCCCACTGCTATTCTCCCGGTCAAAGACAATGATAAGGGTTATCGTTATCAGATAGAACTGAAAGCAGAGGGTTTCTCAGAAAGCAATAGCCACACCCCTAGTGATGGCGGCGTGCTTTCCGTTGAAGGTCTTGGTGGTCGTACAGAAGCAGCTATTCTGCCGATAGTAGGCTAGATATGAAAGCAATAACGAAGGTCAAGACTCGGCTGAGTCAACCAGAAAAATCTTTGCGTGAGTTGCCTATTTCGCAGCCTCTGCTGAAAGAAGAGGTTATGAAGTGGACGATCAAAGCTCACCCACACCTCATATTTCCTGTTGATGCTATGTTCGGTACATTTGGAGTTATGGTAGGTATGCTTTATCTATATGGACAGTTTCATGAAAGCGAAACTTTCCGAGAGAACACAACTGGATCGTGTGTTTTTGTTTCGTTGCTTTTAATATACTTTTATATAGGCGCAAGAAAAAAAACAGTTTTCAATTATTGTATTACCAAAAACGGTGGCGATGTTGTGTATTGGTTAGATCACTCAAAATATACAGGTCATGCTTTCAAGGGTATTGCCGTCTTGTCCTTTGTTGTCATCCTGACATTGATCGCTCTGGACCCCTTTTTCATTTGGGCTCTAGCAGGACCCGCAGGAATGGCCGTCGCCGCATCAAGGAAGTTGCTGAATTGGGAAAACGAAATCAGCCATAGCAGTTTTAAGTGGGATAGGCCGCACCTGATATTCGTCGATAGAAAGAGAGGCCTTGTTGTTCTTCAGCGCCGCTATGATCCAGATATTTCTTTTGAAGAAAACTATCTTTATTTCCAGACTTTTCTGCCAGCAGACCGACTTGATGAATTTCTTGCGCTTGTGAAAATTTATGCACCGTCGAATGTAGATTATGAAGAGGGGCGTTGCTATGAGTGACAGTAATAACTCTGATGAAGTTATTATCGACGCAGCTGATAGCATGTCGAAAGTGCTGACTCGCGAAGCCCTTGAAGGCGCAGAAGTTGCAAGCTGGAAAATTAAAGCACATCCGCATCCGATAGCGATAATTGATAAAACCTTCATCGCTTTGATGCTAATACCTTTTGCGTTTTATGGGTTTAGTGCGGATTCGACAGATCAAAACGATGGAGGATTTATCCAAGATATGAGCTTGTGTGGCGCCGGCTGGATAATTTTTTTCTGGTTTATAGCAAGAAAGAAAACGGTTTTTAATTATACGTTTACTGAAGACGGAGGCCATGTTGAATATTGGCAACACTATGCGAGAATTATGCCCTACTTCTTCAAAGGCGTCGCCATCACAGCTTTCGTCGCTATCCTGACAATGATCGCGATCCAACCCAGCGCCATATGAATGCTCACGGGTCCTGGGCTGATGGTTATTGCGGCCTCGTCAAAGCTGATGACGTTTGAAAACCCGGTCGCCCAGCACACCACAAAATGGTCCTCTCGCGATCTTGTGTTGGTCGATCGAAAAAGAAAAATGCTTATTGCAAGCAGTCAGAGAAATCCTACAGTCGGCTTCGAAATCCACATCGAAAAACGCAAAATCGACGAAGTCGTAGGCCTTTTGAAAACGCTCATACCCAACGCCGAATTCCGCGAGGAGGAATGGAAGTGGTGAAGCAGAAACGTTTCAGTCATCGTTCTGGCATGCACGGAACGAACCCCCTAAACCCAACGTCATAACCTCCCTTGAGCTAGTCTCCATCGGCCTGCAATTAGTCCCTGCGGGTGCTTTCGTGTTTTAATTGAACGCTCGTTCAATATAAATCGGTGGTTCGCTGCCCGCTTGCAACAGGAGGCTTACCCTTGCTGAACCCGTTTTTTGCTGCTGTTTTCCTTCATCTGGAGGTGCAGTTTTTATGAGCACATCTGCTTCGCACCCTAGCGGTTCGGTCCGCATGAATCCGCCGGTGTTTTATTTCGCGGCGTCTTTTATTCTGATTTTCGGCGTGATCGTCATTGCGTTTCCCGAGGCTTCTGGCCAATGGTTGCTGGCGGCGCAGAACTGGGCGGCCAACACGGTCGGCTGGTACTACATGCTGGCGATGACTTTGTATCTGGTCTTCGTGGTGTTCACTGCCCTGTCTGGCTACGGCAAGATCAAACTCGGTGCCGACCACGACGAGCCCGAGTTCAGTTATCTGTCCTGGGCCGGGATGTTGTTCGCCGCCGGGATCAGCATCACGCTGTTCTTCTTCTGTGTTTCTGAACCGCTGACGCACATGCTGCAGCCGCCGCAAGGCGAGGCCGGGACGACTGAGTCGGCGCGGCAAGCGATGCAGTTGCTGTTTCTGCATTGGGGTCTGCATGGCTGGGGTGTATTCGCCTTCGTCGGCATGGCGCTGGCCTATTTCGCGTATCGGCATAATTTGCCGCTGGCCCTGCGTTCGGCGCTGTATCCACTGATCGGCAAGCGCATCAATGGCCCTATCGGCTACGCGGTGGATGGCTTCGGCATCATTGCGACCATCTTCGGCCTCGGCGCCGACATGGGTTTTGGCGTGTTGCACTTGAACTCGGGACTGGATTACCTGTTCGATGTGCCGCACACCCAGTGGATCCAGGTCGGGTTGATCACGCTGATGATGGGCGCGGCGATTCTGGTGGCGATTGCCGGTGTCGATAAAGGCGTGCGCGTCATGTCCGACATCAACATGCTGCTGGCCTGCGCGCTGCTGCTGTTCGTGCTCTTTGCCGGGCCGACGCAGCATTTGCTCAATACCCTGGTGCAGAACATCGGGGATTATCTGGGCGCGCTGCCGACCAAGAGTTTCGATGTCTACGCCTATGACAAACCTAGTGACTGGCTGGGCGGCTGGACAGTGTTCTACTGGGCCTGGTGGATTGCCTGGTCGCCGTTTGTGGGCCTGTTCATCGCGCGTATTTCCCGTGGTCGGACCATTCGTGAATTCGTCTTTGGCGTGCTGCTGATTCCGCTGGGCTTTACGCTGGCGTGGATGTCGATTTTCGGCAACAGCGCCATCGACCAAGTGATCAATCACGGCATGGTTGCCCTGGGGCAATCGGCTATTGATGATCCCTCGATGACCCTGTATCTGCTGCTGGAAACCTACCCGTGGAGCAAAACCGTCATCGCGGTGACCGTGTTCATCAGTTTCGTGTTCTTCGTGACGTCGGCAGATTCGGGCACGGTGGTGCTCTCGACCTTGTCGGCCAAAGGCGGCAATCCTGATGAAGACGGCCCGAAATGGCTGCGGGTTTTCTGGGGCGTCGCGACGGCGCTGATCACCAGCGGCCTGTTGTTCTCAGGCAGTATCGATGCGCTGAAATCTGCGGTCGTGCTGACTTCGCTGCCGTTCTCGCTGATTCTGTTGCTGATGATGTGGGGGCTGCACAAAGCGTTCTTCATGGAATCCCAGCGGCAGATCGCGCAGCTGTATTCGTTGGCCCCGGCATCCGGTGCGCGACGCGGCGGCTGGCGTCAGCGCTTGAGTCAGGCGGTGCATTACCCGTCACGGGACGAGGTGTATCGCTTCCTTGAGCAGACGGTGCGTCCAGCCATCGAGGACGTGACCAATGTGTTTGTCGAGAAAGGCCTGAATGTGGTCGCTCAGCCTGATCCGGCCAACGACAGTGTGAGTCTGGAAATCGGCCATGGCGAAGAACGACCGTTCATTTATCAGGTGATGATGAAAGGCTTCTTCACCCCGTCATTCGCTCGGGGCGGCATGGGTTCCAAACAGCTGAACAATCGGCGCTACTATCGCGCCGAGGTTCACTTGAGTGAAGGCAGCCAGGATTACGATCTGGTGGGTTACACCAAGGAGCAGGTCATCAACGACATTCTTGACCAATACGAACGTCATATGCAGTTTTTGCATTTGGTGCGTTGAGGCAATAAAAAACGCCGGAGTGTTAATCGCTCCGGCGTTTTTTTTCGTCTTCAGCTGTAACAAAGTTCTCATCGGTGCGCAGGGTTGGGTCCAGTGCCGTATAGGGGTAGTGCATCCAACCAAGCGTTGGCTGCCACGCAATGCTAAAGAACGGATCAGTAACCGCGCCAGCGAGCGCTGGCAGTAACTGAGGGTTATTCAGGGCTTTCCATGAAATGGGGAAAAACGGCACTGGGTTCATGGGTGTAGCCTGCCTTGGAGAATCCCCACCGGATCATTCGAGCACTCGGGTGGAATGTCCCAAAATCTGAGGATCGGAGCCTTTGACGCAATGCCCGTGAATACTGGGTCTGTGGGCGCTCTAGTGTGATACTTCGCAAACCGGTCCTGAAAGTCGATAGCCGCTTGCACCAGCATCGGCTCACTGAAACGACGCCCCCAAAACGCTGCGGTGATGGGCAGCGGTCGAGGCAAGTCGGTTTGTCCATGATTGATGGGGAAGGTCACCATAGGCCACGCCAACGCATTGGGTGCTTCGACATAAATACGCCTTCTGCGAATTCGCTCCATGTAAGGGTCGGACAATAGGCCGAGGTGAGCCCCGATTGGCATAACCACCATGAAATCGATGCTGTCACGATCCAGAGCCTTTTCGAACAGCACCTGCTGCTGGCGCCGGCGGTTTTCCGCTTCGACCCGAATGCCTACCGGGATGATGCCAGCGACATAGTGGCTTTCATCGGGGTGATAGACCTGCAGGAGTTCGTCGCGGTGCTCTTCGCTACTTAATGAAAGAGCGAAATCCCGTATGGCAAGCCAGTGCAGCGTCTCGAACTGATTGGGATAAGTTGTTCCAACCGGCCCGTTGACTCGCATAAGTAATTGGCCGTCTTCACCTTCGACATCATAAAAAGGGTAGGGGCTGAGGTAGGGCGCGTTGATCTCGATATTCAAGTCCAAGCCCGGAAACTCGACGAGGTTAGCGCCCAGGCTTGCAAGGTCGGCCTTGAATTGCTTGAAGGCGTTCGAGTAGTCGGTGTCGTAGGATTCACTGGGCGGCACGTTCAGCTCAAGCCAGTCAGTCTGGGGAATTCCAATATTCAAGCCTTGGAGTGGCTGTGGACCGGAGCGCGCACTGATGGGCAATCGGTTCGCCAACTCGGGTGTGGACAAGGTTTGCGGATCGTTCTGCGCGTCACTGCCAGCAATAAGTGAAAGCACTAACGAAGCGTCACGTACCGAACGTGCCATTGGACCGACCACGTCCCACCCTGTTCGCAATGGCATGACTCCGGCGCCAGACACCACACCGAGTGAAGGCTTGATCGCGCTGACACCATTAGCTGATGCAGGAATGATCATAGAACCAGCGGTTTCTTCGCCCAGCGCCGCGGCGATTAGCCGGGCGGCGGGAGCGACTGCCGAGCCTTGGCTTGAGCCGCCTGGCGCACGCGCCGGGTCCCAGGCGTTCACTGCGAATTGGCCAATCACATCGCCCGAATACTCAGAGCAAATGGTATGACCTACCACTACTGCGCCTTGTGCGCGAAGCCTGGCGACGCAGGTCGCGTCTCGCACCGCTATATTGGCGCTAAACGTCTGCGTACCGTTTTTGCTTGCGAGCCCTTTGATACCAATGGAGTCCTTGACGCCCAAGGGAATACCACATAGCGGGGGCGCGGGGCCGCGCTCATCATTCGGGTTTTGTAGCCATAGATCGGCTTGCCGCGCTTGAGCCAGTAGATCGGAAATACCTGCAATCCTGACGAAAGCGTTGTAATAACCGTTATTCGCATACGTCTCGAATGGGCCGTTTAGCGAACTGATGCGGTTTAAATAAGCTGTGAGCACTTCTTCAGACGTCAATTTATCCGGATTGCCTTCGCGAAAAAGAGCCGCCATCTCGACGACTTCATAATCGACGATGCGGTCTCGTATCGGAACGTCTGATCCACGAGGCAAGGCGGCGAGAAGACGGGCGTTGTTGGCCTGTTCTTCTGGAGTGAATTGATGGGGGGTTGAAGGTTGGTTGTCCATGACCGGTCTGCTCCTTGAGAACCTCAATCCAGAGGTTCCAAGAAGCTAATCAACGTGAGGCGCGTTTGTAAACTGTCAGAAGTTACAGTAGCTGCGAGGGATCATGTCCACCAAGGCGGCTGGGGCAGCCAGGATTACGATCTGGTGGGTTACACCAAGGAGCAGGTCATCAACGACATTCTCGACCAGTACGAACGTCATATGCAGTTTTTGCATTTGGTGCGATAGGCAGCGGATTACGGGCAAGCACGAACCGAAGGATAGATATCCGTTGGAGCGCGCCTTGCCCGCGAATCGCCCGTAGGAGCGGCCGTAGGAGCGACTTTAGTCGCGAGACCGTCAATCGCCTTCCCGGCTAAAGCCGGTCCTACAGCAAGCCTTCATCGGCTTATGATCAGCCCTCATCACCCTCGTCGTCATCCCCGCCATCGATCTTCATGCCCAGCTCCTTGATCTTGCGAGTCAAGGTGTTGCGGCCCCAGCCCAACAGCACAGCAGCATCGCGGCGGCGGCCGGCGGTGTGTTTGAGGGCGGTTTCGATCATGATGCGTTCGAAGGTCGGCACGGCGCTGTCGAGCAGGCTGGACTGGCCACGAGCCAGTGCCTGGTCGGCCCACTGACGCAGCGCTTGTTCCCAGTTGGTCACGGGCGCGGCGTCTTGCGGCAGGCTCAGCAGTTCAGGCGGCAAGTCGCTGATGTGCACTTCACGACCGGATGCCATGACGGTAATCCAGCGGCAGGTGTTTTCCAGCTGGCGGACGTTACCCGGCCATGGCAGATGCTTGAGGTATTCCTCGGTTTCCGGCTTGAGCAGTTTTGGCTCGACTGCCAATTCCTGTGCTGCACGACTCAGGAAGTGCTTGGCCAGCGTCGGAATGTCTTCGCGACGGTCGGACATGCGCGGAATGTGGATGCGGATTACGTTCAGACGGTGAAACAAGTCCTCACGGAATTTGCCCGCTTGCACCAGGGTTTCCAGATTCTGGTGAGTCGCGGCGATGATTCGTACGTCGACCTTGACTGGCGTATGACCGCCAACACGATAGAACTCGCCATCCGCGAGAACCCGCAGCAAACGCGTTTGGGTGTCGGCTGGCATATCGCCAATTTCATCAAGGAACAGCGTACCGCCATCGGCTTGCTCAAAACGACCGCGACGCAGGTTGGCCGCGCCGGTAAACGCGCCTTTCTCGTGGCCGAACAGCTCGGATTCCATAAGATCTTTCGGAATCGCCGCCATGTTCAAGGCAATGAAAGGCGAGGCCGAACGTGGGCTGTGGCGATGCAAGGCGTGGGCAACCAGCTCTTTACCGGTGCCCGACTCGCCGTTGATCAGCACGGTGATGTTGGAATGGCTCAAGCGGCCAATGGCGCGAAACACTTCCTGCATCGCTGGCGCTTCGCCGATGATTTCCGGAGTGCGCGTCAGGGTCGGCGCGACATCCATGCCTTGCTGTTCCTGGGCATGCTGGTTGGCACGCTTGACCAGGGACACCGCTTCATCGACGTCGAACGGCTTGGGCAGGTATTCGAACGCACCACCTTGGTAGGACGCCACGGCGCTATCGAGGTCGGAATGGGCGGTCATGATGATGACCGGCAAGCGCGGGTGCTGTTCGCGAATCCGCGCCAGCAGATCCAGACCACTGGCGCCGGGCATGCGGATATCGGAAATGATGACGTCCGGTTGCTGACGGGCCAGGCGGCTCATCACGCCATCGGCGCTGTCGAAGCTTTGCGTGGTCATGCCTTCCTGTTGCAAGGCCTTTTCCAATACCCAACGGATGGAACGATCGTCATCGACGATCCAGACAGTTTCACTACGGCTCATGTCGAAGCTGCTCCTTGTTCCAGCGGCAGGAAGATCGAAAACGTGGTGTGGCCAGGATGGCTGTCACACTCGATCAGTCCTTGGTGCTGACTAATTATGTTCTGGGTAATGGCAAGTCCGAGCCCGGTGCCGTCGGGACGGCCGCTGACCATCGGGTAAAAAATGGTTTCCTGAAGCTCGGCCGGAATACCGGGGCCGTTGTCGATGATTTCAATCTTGGCCACCAGCCGATGACGAACATGACCGATGGTGAATTGACGCATGGCCCGGGTGCGCAGACTGATGCGGCCCAGGCGCAGCTCGTTCTGCCCGCTGATGGCCTGCATCGCATTGCGCACGATATTGAGCACGGCCTGAATCATCTGTTCGCGGTCAATCAATACGTCGGGAATACTTGGATCATAGTCGCGCACCAAAGTGATGCAACCCTGGCTTTCCGCATCGACCAGACTGCAGACGCGCTCCAGCACTTCATGCACGTTGGTCATCGCCAGCGAAGGCAGTTTGTTCGAGCCCAGCATGCGATCCACGAGGTTGCGCAGGCGGTCGGCCTCTTCAATGATGACGTTGGTGTAATCCTTGAGGCTTTCTTCGGGCAGCTCGCGAGCCAGCAACTGGGCCGCGCCACGAATCCCGCCCAGTGGATTCTTGATCTCATGAGCCAGGCCACGCACCAGCATCTTGGTGGTTTCCTGTTTGGACAGCTGGGCCTCTTCCTTGGTGATGCGCAGCAGGCGATCACGGGGATGGACTTCCAGCAGCAGCATGGTTTCGCCCTGGCTGAGGATCGGCGTAACCGCGTAATCAACCGTCAATGTCTGACCCGTCAGGGCAGTCAGCATCGCCTCGCGCTTGGTGAACGGGTGCGCTTGTTCCACGGCCTGACGCAGCGAGCTCAGGGCTTCTGCCGACTCGGTAAACAGTTCACTGATGAATTGCCCATGGCTGCGTTGACCGCTGATGGCCAGCAGCATTTCCGCTGCGGGGTTCATGTACTCAAGGCGCAGGTCGGCATTGAGCAGAATGGTGGCAGTGGTCAGGTTATCGAGTAACAAACGGTGCAGCGCGTCGCTGATAGTCATGAAAGTCTTTGACCTCTTTTGGCACATTGCAACCCAGGCAAGCCCGGTATCGCAGGCACTGGTTGGTCTTCTCCAGCGTTGGCAAAACCACTGATACGCTCGCGTACAGTGCAGATAAGGATGCTGTTATGGGGAAGTTGCAAAAACCAAACCAAGGCTCCGAAAAGAAGCGTTTAATCTGCAAATCCGGGCTTTTTTTGGACAGAGGTCTGCTTTTGGTCACGGGTGCGGGCTTTTTTCGAACCAAAATGGGCTCCAGCTATCACGCGCTGACAATTTATCGCACCAAAATGGAGCTTAGCTGCCAAGGCGCGCGTCGTGACTAGAAGAAAGGAAAGAAACTGCTTTTTTCTTCGGGCTTGCTGCTCAGCGGACATTCAGGACGCACGCCGTAGTCATCAGTCTTGCAGGGCCGCGCCAGACGCTTCTGGGCCAGAGAGATGCGCTGCATGTGGAACGGTTGGTTAGGCGTCCGCTCCAGAACCCGGCCAGCTTCGTCGACTATTTCTACCGATAGCTGATGTGTGCCTCGATCGATATTGCTCAGGGGAAACACCGGGCTGCGTCCGGCATCGGCGTAAGGTTTGCCATCCACCAGCAATCGATAACCATGACCCGGCTGCAGCGCCGGTTCGCTGGTGACGCTGACGATCAATTCGCCTTGAGTGCTGCGCACCGTAGCGTCGGGTTCAGGTACCAGAATCCGCAGCAATTCGTAACGAAACATCGCCTTTGCCTTGGGTTTGGCGGGGCTGGTTTGCACTGCACGCCTGGGTGGCGCGCCAGTGGTGCTGTTGCTGGGCAGGATCTCCACCCGTTTGGCGTTCTTGCGGGGCTGGTCGGTGAATACGCGATTCCCCTCGGCGTCGACATAGGTATAGACATCCGCCATTGCCGGCAAGCCGATCAGCAGCAACAGCCAGAACACTGTGCAGCGCATCAGGCGCGACTCAAGGCTTGCCGACATGGACTCGCTGCACTGTAAGGGTCACGGTCGGACTTTGTTGAACGATGCCTTGCTGATCCCGCACGATCACCGCGAAGCTGTGTTCGCCCCGGTCGAGATTGACGACCTGCAGCCGCGGAACATTGCCCGGCTGGCCATACGGATTGCCATCGACCAGCAGTTGCAGTTGATGGCCCGGCGCCAGACGTGGCTGGATCATCACGCCAACGGTGAAGGTGCCATTGTTGGCGCGCAACGCTTCGCCAGCAGGCAGATCGGTCAGTTCCAGCACCTGATAGGCGGCCTCGGGCTGAGAAGAGGCCGGGGGGGACTCGCTTGGTTGTTTCTGCACCGGGCTCGACGGTTTCGGCGTGTCGACGCTGTTCAGCGGCGGCAACTCGATGACCTCAGCCTTGATGCCATCCGGAGGCTGATTGGTAAACGCAGTGTTGCCGTTGGCATCGGTATATTTGTAGATCTGCGCCGCCGCAGGCAAGGCGATCAACAGCAGCAGACAGATAAGACTTCGACGCATGAACACTCCGATGACAATGGCTTGCGCAGTACTCTGGTAGTTACTGCAGCAGCTACTCCGACAGCGCAACGCCCGGAGTGCCAGCATAGAACACAATGAGTTCCACCGGGCTATCGCCGGTCTTGCCGCGATGCATGATATCCACCAATTCTGCCAGGGTGTCACCCTGTTTCAGGTGGATTGATTGGCTGCCGTCCTGTGTTTCGACGTCCAGCTCGCCCGAGGCCACATAAGCGGCGTTGGGAATCGGGTGTTTGTGCCAGTTCAGCGTAGTGTTTGCAGGGATGTTGATTTTCAGCAGGGTCAGTTCCGGCTGTCCGGCAGGGTATGCCTTGTAGGCCGTGCCGTCCCAGGAAGTGGTCGATTTGAGCAGTACGGTTGAATCCAGCTCGCCTGGCTGTGCGTTACAGGCGGTGGTGGTTATCAGTACGCCAAGGACAACGAGTGTTTTTTTGAACATGTCTGGAGCATCCCTTTCTTCGTTGAAGCCTGCCCGAAGGCGGCTCATTGCACCCCTCGGTATCGAGCAGGTGCGCGAAGCGCGAAGGATGTCAAAAAGGCCGGAGGTGAGTGCGGTAGCCCGATACCACATTGGAATGCTGATTTAAGCGAAGATAAAAAAAGCCTCCCGAAGGAGGCCGCTTTGCTATGTCAACATTGCTGACGCTTCGACGCTGTTCAGACGAGGCTGATTGGTGAACGCCGTGTTCATTGTGTCTTGATACACAATTCCCCGGTCGCCCGCACCAGCGCCAGATCATGAATCGCGTCCCTGGCCTGCCGTGCGCGCTGCTGGCCCAACCAGTTCGGGCAATCAGGGTCGCGCCGGTAAGGGGCAAACGCCGCGTAATTTTGCAGCAGCTGGATTTGCAGCTGATCAAGCCTGGGGCGGATCTGTTTGGTCAGGTCGGGCCGTGGGGTGTCGGGCGCCTTGCCGGCCGCGTGCCAGGTGGCAAGCAGCGCGTATTGCACCAGTTTGTTCGCTTCGATCTGGGCCGCCAGGAACTGGCTGACTTCATCGCCATCGAGCTTGTAGCTCGGCGCAAGTCTGGCTGCGGCGGCAATGACTTGCTGCTCGCGCGGGCTGTCCTGAATCGGTTTGCCGCTGTCCCATTTGGTCAGCGCAACCTGATCGGCGATGGTCAGCCGCTCGCTGATGCTGCCGAGCAGGAGCGCCAGTGCTGCGGGGGGCGGCGGCGCAGCCGGGGGATTCGAGGTACACGCGCCAATACTGACGATACATGCGGGGAGAAGAAAGCGTCGGGCCATTTTGCTAACGTTGGGCATCGGTTGATCTCTACGTTGTTTTTGTGGGATCGAAGCTTGGCGCTGCAAGAACGCGCACGAGCGTTGCGCGCGCAGGGTCGGGTAGTCAACCAGAAAACCGACCCATAAAAAAGGCCTCCCGAAGGAGGCCTCTTATTGCATCAACGTTACGTCAAAACCGCTGACGTGACTGGATCAGCAGCTGTAGTACAGCTCGTATTCCAGTGGGTGTACGAAGGTGCGTACTTTGATTTCTTCTTCGCTTTTCAGAGCGATGTAAGCGTCGATGAAATCGTCGCTGAAAACGCCGCCTTTGGTCAGGAACGCACGACCTTTGTCCAGCTCTTCCAGGGCTTCTTTCAGGCTACCGCAAACTTGTGGGATCTCTTTGGCCTCTTCAGGCGGCAGGTCATACAGGTTTTTGTCAGCTGCGTCGCCAGGGTGGATCTTGTTCTGGATGCCATCCAGGCCAGCCATCAACAGTGCAGCGAAGCCCAGGTACGGGTTGGCTGCTGGATCCGGGAAGCGCGCTTCGATACGGCGGGCTTTAGGGCTCGACACGTAAGGAATACGGATGGAAGCGGAACGGTTGCGCGCCGAGTAGGCCAGCATTACCGGAGCTTCGAAACCTGGGACCAGACGCTTGTAGGAGTTGGTCGACGGGTTGGTGAAGCCGTTCAGTGCCTTACCGTGCTTGATGATGCCGCCGATGAAGAACAGGGCGGTGTCGGACAGACCGGCATAACCTTCGCCAGCGAAGGTGTTCTTGCCATCTTTGGAGATGGACATGTGAACGTGCATACCCGAACCGTTATCGCCGTACAGAGGCTTAGGCATGAAGGTAGCGGTGCGGCCGTAAGCGTCGGCAACGTTGTGTACGCAATACTTGAGGGTCTGAACTTCGTCAGCCTTCTTGACCAGCGTGTTGAACTTGACGCCAATTTCGTTCTGACCGGCAGTCGCCACTTCGTGGTGGTGAACTTCGATAACCAGACCCATTTCTTCCATGGCATTACACATGGAGGTACGGATTTCGTGGTCGTGGTCGAACGGCGGAACAGGGAAGTAGCCGCCTTTCACGCCCGGACGGTGGCCTTTGTTGCCGCCTTCCACGTCCTGGTCAGACATCCACGAACCTTGTTCGGAGAAGATCTTGAACATGGAACCGGAGATGTCGGACTTGAACTTCACTTCGTCGAAGATGAAGAATTCTGGCTCCGGACCAACGAATACGGTGTCGCCGATACCGGTGGACTTCAGGTATTCCTCGGCACGGTGAGCAATGGCGCGTGGGTCGCGGTCATAGCCTTGCATGGTCGAAGGTTCGATGATGTCGCAAACCAGGATGATAGTTGGTTCTTCGGTGAACGGGTCGAGCACGGCAGTGCTGTCGTCCGGCATCAGGATCATGTCGGAAGCTTCGATGCCTTTCCAGCCAGCAATGGAGGAGCCGTCGAACATTTTGCCGATTTCAAAGAAATCTTCATCCAGCGCGTCGCGAGCCGGCATGGTCACGTGATGCTGAGTGCCTTTGGTGTCCGTGAAGCGCAGATCAATCCACTTAACGTCATGATCTTTGATGAGTTGAACCGACTTCGACATGGTGTCCTCCGGGTGGCTTCGGGCCGTTTTATGGTTTAGGCCCTTAGAATTTGGGTGATGCCGGCGCGAATACTCGGCTAAGGCAACCTGCCTCACAAGGGAGCAAATTGCATGCCAGTGCCCCGTGTTGGGTTTTTTGCGTCAAACACGCTCTTTATAGGGGGGAAAATCGATTTTAACTAATTCGCGCGCACCTTAATGATGCGATCAACTGGCCTACAGGTCCGTTTTGGTGCGTCGATGATTGGTTGCACGATAACTGGTTAAACCTTGAGCAATTTCCGCTATAATCCCGCCCCCTCTTTTTCGGCTGGCACCTCGCGCGCTGTTTTCATGAAACTAATCGTAAAAGTCTTCCCCGAAATCACTATTAAAAGCCGGCCGGTGCGTAAGCAGTTCATCCGCCAGCTGGCCAAAAACATCCGTACCGTGCTCCGCGACCTGGACCCGGCACTGGTGGTGGGAGGCGTGTGGGACAATCTTGAGGTTCAGACGCGTATCACTGAGCCCAAGACCCTGCACGAGATGACTGAGCGTCTCAGTTGCATGCCCGGCATCGCCAACTTCCTGCAAGTGGCTGAATACCCGCTGGGCGACATGGATGACATCCTCGCCAAGTGCAAACTGCACTACGCCGACCTGCTGCCAGGGAAGATTTTTTCCGTGCGCTGCAAGCGTGCGGGCAAGCATTCGTTCAGCTCAATGGACGTCGAAAAATACGTCGGCAGCAAGCTGCGTATCGAGTGCGGCGCTGCCGGAATCGACCTGAAAAAGCCGGAAATCGAAGTGCGGATGGAAATTCGCGACCAACGGTTGTTTGTGATTCACAGCCAGCACAACAGCATCGGCGGCTATCCACTGGGCGCGCTCGAACAGACCCTGGTGTTGATGTCCGGCGGTTTCGATTCGACGGTCGCGGCCTATCAGGTCATGCGGCGCGGGCTTATGGCGCACTTCTGCTTCTTCAACCTGGGCGGTCGTGCCCATGAACTGGGCGTGATGGAAGTTGCGCATTTCATCTGGAAGAAGTACGGCAGCTCGCAAAGAGTGCTGTTTGTCAGCGTTCCTTTCGAGGAAGTTCTCGGAGAAATCCTGCAGAAAGTCGATAACAGTCATATGGGTGTAGTTTTGAAGCGTATGATGTTGCGCGCTGCATCCTCTATTGCTGATCGCCTGGAAATCGACGTGCTGGTAACCGGCGAAGCGATTTCCCAAGTGGCCAGCCAGACGTTGCCGAACCTGTCGCTGATCGATGCGGCTACTGACAAGCTGGTCTTGCGCCCGCTGATCACCAGCCACAAGCAGGACATCGTCGATCAGGCGGTTGAAATTGGCACTGCCGATTTCGCCAAACACATGCCTGAGTATTGCGGGGTGATTTCGATCAACCCCAAGACCAACGCCAAGCGCAACCGCGTTGAGTACGAAGAACAACAGTTCGACATGGCGATTCTCGAGCGAGCGCTGGAGAATGCCAAGCTGGTCTCGATCGATCGGGTTATTGACGATTTGAGCCGCAGCATCGAGATAGAGGAAGTCAGTCAAGCGCTGGCAGGCCAGGTCATCATCGACATCCGTCATCCGGATGCCCAGGAAGACCAGCCGCTGCAATTGCCTGGCATTGAAATACAGGCGCTGCCGTTCTATGCATTGAACAGCCGCTTCAAGGAACTGGATGACACGCGCCAGTACCTGTTGTATTGCGACAAAGGCGTCATGAGTCGCCTGCATGCTCATCATTTGCTCAGTGAGGGGCATGCCAATGTGCGCGTTTATCGACCGAGCTAAGTGCCCGGGGCTGTTTGCCTGTGGCTTGCGTCACCGGCCCCCCGACGCCAGTCGTCTAGCCGTAACGGCTTTTGGCCGACTCTAACGTTATAAATAGCTGTCTAGATTTATTCAGCTGACCGAATCCTCTGATCGAGATACACAAGTGATCGAAAATCTACGCAACATCGCCATCATTGCTCACGTTGACCATGGTAAAACCACCCTGGTAGACAAACTCTTGCGTCAATCCGGCACCCTGGAACGCGGCGAGCTCAACGACGAACGCGTGATGGACTCCAACGACCAGGAGAAAGAACGCGGTATTACCATTCTGGCGAAAAACACCGCCATCAACTGGAACGGCTACCACATCAACATCGTGGATACCCCGGGCCACGCCGACTTCGGCGGTGAAGTAGAGCGCGTGATGTCGATGGTTGACTCCGTTCTGCTGCTGGTTGACGCTCAAGACGGCCCTATGCCGCAAACCCGTTTCGTGACCAAGAAGGCTTTCGAAGCCGGCCTGCGTCCAATCGTGGTCATCAACAAGGTTGACCGTCCAGGCGCGCGTCCGGACTGGGTTCTGGATCAGATCTTCGACCTGTTCGACAACCTGGGCGCTACCGAAGAACAGCTGGACTTCCAGGTCGTTTACGCTTCCGCGCTGAACGGTATTGCCGGTCTGGAACACACCGCCATGGCGGAAGACATGACCCCGCTGTACCAGGCGATTGTCGACCACGTTCCTGCTCCACAGGTTGACCGTGAAGGTCCGTTCCAGATGCAAATCTCGGCACTGGACTACAACAGCTTCCTGGGCGTCATCGGCGTTGGCCGTATCGCTCGCGGCAAGGTCAAGCCAAACACCCAGGTTGTAGCGATCGACGCTGACGGCAAACGCCGCAACGGCCGTATCCTGAAACTGATGGGTCACCACGGTCTGCACCGCATCGACGTTGAAGAAGCAGCTGCCGGCGACATCGTCTGCATCAGCGGCTTCGACCAGCTGTTCATCTCCGACACTCTGTGCGACCCACTGAACGTCGAAGCGATGAAGCCGCTGACCGTTGACGAACCAACCGTTTCCATGACGTTCCAGGTAAACGACTCGCCTTTCTGCGGTAAAGAAGGCAAGTTCGTCACCAGCCGTAACATCAAGGAACGTCTGGACAAAGAGCTGCTGTTCAACGTTGCCCTGCGCGTTGAAGAAGGCGACACCGCTGACAAGTTCAAGGTCTCCGGCCGTGGCGAGTTGCACCTCTCGGTACTGATCGAAACCATGCGTCGCGAAGGCTTCGAAATGGGTGTTGGTCGTCCGGAAGTGATCATTCGCCTGGTTGACGGCGTCAAGCACGAACCGTACGAAAACGTCACCATCGACCTGCCGGAAGAATCCCAGGGCGCGATCATGGAACAGATCGGTATCCGTAAAGGCGACCTGACCAACATGGTTCCGGATGGCAAAGGGCGTGTTCGCCTTGAGTACAACATCCCGGCTCGTGGCTTGATCGGTTTCCGTAACGAGTTCCTGACCCTGACTTCCGGTGCCGGCATCCTGACCAGCATCTTCGACCGTTACGACGTGATGAAGTCCGGCGACATGTCCGGCCGTCAGAACGGCGTTCTGGTTTCGGTTGCTACCGGTAAGGCTCTGACTTACTCGCTGGAAACCCTGCAGGCACGTGGCAAGCTGTTCCTGGGCCACGGCGAAGACGTGTACGAAGGTCAAATCGTCGGCATCAACAGCCGCGACAACGACCTGGGTGTAAACCCAACCAAAGGCAAGAAGCTCGACAACATGCGTGCTTCCGGTAAAGACGAAACCATCGCTCTGGTTCCGCCTATCCGTTTCACTCTGGAACAAGCGCTGGAATTCGTTCAAGAAGACGAACTCTGCGAAGTGACTCCAAAGTCGATCCGCCTGCGTAAGAAAATTCTTGGCGAAAGCGAGCGTACCCGCGCTGCCAAGAAAAGCGGCAACTGATTGATCAGTTAGTCGGCTAAAAAAAACGCCCCCGACCGCAAGGTCGGGGGCGTTTTTGTTTGTGTGGAAGTCGTAACTCTGTGGGACCGGCTTTAGCCGGGAAGGCGGCATATCTGCAGGAAGACTTGCAATGGATGTACCGGTCTCTTCCCGGCTAAAGCCGGTCCCACATCAAAACTTCGGAAACGGCGTGCTGGTGTTGTTCTTCAGCGTGCCGGTGTCCTGACGGACCAGATCCTTGGGCTTGTAGGCGCAATAGCCGGGGCGCGGGCCAACCTTGGGGTGGTTGCGGCAAGTGTCCGGGCGTTTCTCGTAGATCGTGCACAGGCGGCTTTTGCGATCCAGGTACAGGCAGTCGTTGTTGCTCATGCGCTGCAACGTGAAGATCTCGGACTTCTGGTTGTAGCGCTCGACGATGCCTTCCTTCTGCAAACGCTTGGCGATGTTCTTCGCCGGCTCCCCGCGCTCGAACTCATCGACGATGCCGATGCGGATCAAATCCTTGATCTTCACTTCAACAGGCAGTGTGCAGCAGCTGGAAATACAGCCCCCGCACATGTGGCTGGAGTATTTTGCCCAGGTATCGATACGGTCGAGTTCTGCGGCGGCGATCAAGGTGGGTTTCATTTGAATCCAGTTCCGGGTGTATCGGGCGCGGGATGATACCGGTCTGGAAGGGATTCGCGTAGGCAAAAATGCGCGAAGCGACTGCCGGGCACTTGATGTCGATTCAACTTGTGGGCCGGCTTTAGCCGGGAACGCGGCATTCCTGACGACATGGATGCAGCGAATGTCCGGGCCTCTTCCCGGCTAAAGCCGGTCCCACACAGTCTGCACAGGGCCAATCTAGGTTTCAGCCAGCACACGTGCCAGCCCCTCGATCTGCTCCTGCCGTTCAGCCTGCGCCAGCTTCGCCCCCGGATTGAGCGACGACCATTGCGGGTGCGCGCGGGCCTTGTGCAGGGCTTCGGGAAGTTTGCCTTCGCGCCAGGTCATATCCTGGGGCGTGGTCAGCTTGATGCTTTCCATCGCCGCGTGACCGCGTGCGCCAAGGGCTTGCAGCAGGTGACGCTGACGCAACGCCAGCAGACGCAACACCGCGTCATCGACGGTCAGCTCGCGCTGGCCCTTGAGCTTGCCCAGCAAACGGCCGCCGTAACTGCGGGCGGTTTGCAATGCGCCGCCGGCAATCGCGCCGACCAACGCCGCCGCGCCCAGAGTGATGCCGCCCACCAGCAGATCAACGCCCGCTCCGGCCGCTGCACCCGCCGCAATACCGCCACCGACCCGCACGCCCAGTTGCTTGAGGGTTTCCGGGTTGAACAGATCATCGCCCCAACGCCCGTCCAGCAACGGCAGATCACTGGCCGCCGCGTCCTGCGTGCGAAACGCATACAGCTTGAGCAGCGCCTCGACGCAACGCTGTTCCCGCTGCCTGACCGCCTTGCGCAACTCATCAATGGCCAACTGCTCCTGGCCGGATTCGGTGGATACGCTGCGTCGGCAAGCCGCGCAGTCAATCAGCAGTTCGGCAATCAACCGCGCCGCACTCTGGCGGCGGGTTTCGCGCTGGGCTTCCTGATCCAGGATCAGGCGCTCCAACTGGCCTCGGGAAGTCTCCAGCAACAGCGCAAGGCTTTCATACAAGCGCCGCTCGCCATCTTCCGGCGGCGCGACGCTGTCGAAACGCACCAGCGCATGCAGGCCAAGCCGCGCCAACGCTTCACGCCAGGCCGGTTCGCGATGCTCGGCGCTGCTGACGAAGTTCAACACCGGCAACAGTGGCTTGCCGCAACTGGCCAGCACCGACAGTTCGTCGCGGTATTTCGCCAGCACCGGCTCGCGAGCATCGATCACATACAAGCCGGCATCCGACGCCAGCAGTTGGCGCAAAACTTTGGCTTCCTGCTCGAAACGCTGCCGCGCCTCGCTGCCCTCCAGAAACCGCGCCAGTCGCGCCGGGCCATCCAGCCGCTCGCCGGGGCGATCCAGGCGTTCCAGGTAATCGAGCAGCGCGATGGCGTCTTCCAGGCCCGGCGTGTCGTACAGCTCCAGCAAGGCTTCGCCATCCACCGACAGCCTTGCGCCCTCCACGTGGCGGGTGGTGCTGGGCCGATGGGAGACTTCACCGAAGCCGACGTCACGGGTCAAGGTGCGCAACAGCGAGGTCTTGCCGACATTGGTGTGGCCGACGACAGCGAGTTTCAGTGGGCGAATCGTCTCGGTCTTACTCATCACCCGTCTCCAGCCAGTTCAACGACGCTGTTTCGGTCCACGTCAGCTCCAGTTGTTGCAGCCCGGCGTGCCAGTCGCTGACGCGTTCGGCATCCAGAGTCTGACCCGGTGGCGCGGCCAGCAGCCAGACTCTGGTGCTCCCGGCACAGCGTGCCAGTTCGGCGATCAGCGCCAGACTGCCACGGTCCGGCGAGCGGCGCGGGTCGCAGGCAATGAGCAATCGCGCCGGAGGGAAACGCGTCAGTTGATCGAGCAGTTTTTGCCGGGACTCGCGACTGTCGAGAATGCCTGCATTGGCAATGGATTCGGGCAGTACGGGTGGCCATGGCTGATCTTCATCCAGCTCGATGGCAACCAGCAATGCGCCTTCACTGTTACGGCTGCCGTGCTGCGGGGCAATTTGCGGCAACAACTCGGGCGCAGCATCGCTGACGCCGAGCCGCTCGCTGCTGGGCATCAGGCGTTCGCGCAGTTCGCTGTAACCGGGCAGGCTCAGGTCCAGACTCAACACCGCACGGCCGCGCTTCCACAGCGACAGGCAAACCAGCGCCAATAGCAAACGCGGCACGATGCCGTAGACCAGCAACACGCCCACCAACCATGCGGCCCAGGCCTGTCGCGCGGATTCCACCACGAGGGCGCTGTCGCCGCTGGCGCGGATCATGGCTTCGCTTGGCACGCTGAAGCCGAGGAGCGCGGGAAGCGTGCCGAGGGCCTGGGTCAGGCCGACGAAAGTGTCGCTGCCCAGGATCGTGGTTTCCCAGACAAATCCGTAACGCCGCGTTGCCATCAGCATCAATAGCAAAACCATTGCGCTGATTAAGGCCAGCAGCCATAAGCCATGAACCAGCGCACCCAAGGCCCAGCGATTCAGGCGTCGGCGTTGCAGCAGCAGAATCAGGGCCGGTGCCAGTTGCGCGGCCTGGGCATCGCGGGCGAGCTTTTCACTCAACCACAGCCACAAGCGCCCGAGGCTGGCTGTGCTTCCCCCGGCGAAGGCCAGGCCCAAGGCCCAGCTGATCAGCAGAATCAGGTTCAGCCCGAGCAAACTGCCCAGCGCCCAGAACACATTGACCGGGGTTTGCCCGTCGCCCATCGCCGCGAAGGCCAGTCCGGCACCGCTGATGACCGCGACAATCGCCAGGGCAATCAACGCCAGACGCGCGCCTTGTTTCCAGCGGCGCAGTGCTTCGAGCATGCCATCGCGTTCGGCCAGCCACAGGGCGCGATGCTGAATCCGGCTCGGCAGGTCGCCCGCTTGAGCGCGGGCGCGGCGGTTGGCTTCAAGGTCGTCGAGTTGACCGGCCTGTTGTTCGCGCAGACGCACGGCTTCGGTCAGCCAGAGGTTATCGAGTGGGGTCAGAGCAGTCACACGGCGTCTCGTTGGTAAAGTCAGGGATGAGCATAACCTCTGCGTCGTGCATTCGAGCGAAAAGCACGGTACGAATTCACTGCCGTGCTCTGCTATTCTCGCCGCCATGAAAACTCAACTGCCCCTCAGCCTGATTGCCGCTCTTGGTGAAAACCAAGTGATTGGCGTCGACAATTCCATGCCCTGGCATTTGCCGGGGGACTTCAAATATTTCAAGGCGACCACCCTCGGCAAGCCGATCATCATGGGCCGCAAGACCTGGGATTCGTTGGGTCGACCGCTGCCCGGTCGCTTGAATCTGGTGGTGACTCGCCAGACGGATTTGCAACTGGAAGGTGCCGAAGTCTTCACCTCGCTGGAGTCCGCCGTTACTCGTGCCCAAGCATGGGCGCGGGAGCAGGGCGTCGATGAAGTCATGCTGATTGGCGGCGCGCAGCTGTATGCGCAAGGCTTGCCGCAAGCTGATCGGCTGTACCTGACCCGCGTGGCGCTGAGCCCTGAGGGCGATGCGTGGTTTCCAGAGGTTGATCCGGCGCAGTGGGTTCTGGTGTCTGAGGTGTTGAATCCAGCGCTGGAAGACAAACCGGCGTATACGTTTGAAGTCTGGGAACGCCGATAAACGGCATCACGCAAAAACGTGGGACCGGCTTTAGCCGGGAAGAGGTCGGTACAGGCGCTGAATGTATTTCTGAGAGATGCCGACTTCCCGGCTAAAGCCGGTCCCACCGAGATGTCACAAAAATGTCGCAATCGGCAAATCACGTCGCGAATCGTTCTCGACATGACGCCTTCGGAACGCACACGGTCGCTGGCGCACTCAAACAGTAACGGCAATTTGCTACGGTCGAACCTCTAAATATCCGGGGGGGAAACCATTATGAAATTCGCGCCAAAACTACTCGCTGTCGCGCTGTGCCTGGGCCTTGCCGGGCAGGCGCTGGCTACCGAATTGACGCATTGGCCCGAGCCTGCCGCCAAGGCGCTCAATGCCATGATTACCGCCAATGCCAACAAGGGCAATTACGCGGTGTTCGACATGGACAACACCAGCTACCGCTTCGACCTCGAAGAATCGCTGCTGCCGTTCATGGAAAACAAAGGCCTGATCACCCGCGAAAGCCTGGACCCCTCGCTCAAGCTGATGCCGTTCAAGGACACCGCCGACCACAAGGAAAGCCTGTTCAGTTATTACTATCGCCTCTGCGAAGTGGACGACATGGTCTGCTATCCGTGGGTCGCGCAAGTGTTTTCCGGCTTCACCCTCAAGGAACTCAAAGGCTACGTCGACGAGCTGATGGCTTCGGGCAAACCGGTGCCGGCGACCTATTACGACGGCGATGTGGTCAAGAAACTCGACGTCGAACCGCCCCGCATCTTCACCGGCCAGAAAGAGCTGTACAACAAGCTGATGGAAAACGGCATTGAGGTCTATGTGATGACCGCCGCTTCCGAAGAGCTGGTGCGCATGGTCGCGGCCGATCCGAAGTATGGCTACAACGTCAAACCGCAAAACGTCATTGGCGTAACCACCCTGCTCAAGGATCGCAAGACTGGCGAACTGACCACTGCGCGCAAGCAGATCACCGCCGGCAAATATGACGAGAAAGCCAACCTCGGCCTGGAACTCACCCCTTATCTGTGGACGCCAGCGACCTGGATGGCCGGCAAACATGCGGCAATCCTGACCTACATCGACGAATGGAAGAAACCGGTTCTGGTCGGCGGCGATACGCCAACCAGCGATGGCTACATGCTGTTCCACGACGTGGACGTGGCCAAGGGCGGCGTGCATCTGTGGATCAACCGCAAAGACAAGTACATGACCCAAATCAACGGCATGATGGCCAAGCACGCAGCGGCTCAGGCCAAAGAAGGCCTGGCGGTGACAGCGGACAAGAACTGGGTGATCGTCAAGCCGGATGAGATTCAGTAAGCGTGAACGGTCGCGAGACGGTATTTCAGATTTCGAGCAGGCGCGCTTTCAGTTTCTGACCGCCATGGAACTCAAGCAGTCGGACTCCCTGGCCGCAGAGAATCTGCTGACCATGTTGTTGTATCAGGATAACTGGAACCGGGCAGCCGACTGGGTCACCCGCAACGGCTTGACCCCGGAGCAGTTCAATGAGGCCAGGGCTCGGGCCGAAGCATTGAAGAAACCGTTGGCAGTTCGCCCGGTAGCGGCCCTGGCCGGGCAGAGTGCGCTCAATTGAGTAGGGAGGAGGGTATGAAAGGTGGCGTGATTGGCATCGTCTGCCTATTGGGCATGGCGTCGGCGGCCGTGGCGGCCGAAAAGGGCGACTCGCCCTGGCAGGAACAGACGCAGAGCTGGCTGAAATTGCAGACAGAGGGCAATCATGCCTCACCCACCCCGCAGGCCGTCACCCCGGCCGAACGCGAGCGCAGCATGCAGCGCTGGCTCGACAGCTATAAGCATGAAATTCCGGATTTCTTCGAACAGAAAAAGGGCGGGACTACTCAGGCCGGGAGTTGAGGAAAACAGCTGTCCTGTAGGAGCTGCCGAAGGCTGCGAAAGCGGTGGATCAGGTGACCTCGTTCGCAGCCATCGCCAGCAAGCCGCGTCAAACTGTTTATCAAGTACCGGTATAACGCAGTTCGCTCAGCGCCCCGCTGGCCGCCGAAGTACTTTGGGCAGCCAAAACGCGAGCAAAAGTAACCACGGCACGTTCAATGTCCTTTTGCAGTTCAAGCACCGCCTTTTCGACCTCCCCGGTCACCCTGGGGCCCGAAATCTCTCTAACGCCGCTATGCCCGTTAGAAGAAGCCTCTGCGGGTTGCAATTGACCTGCGCCAGCTTCTTCAACAACCGCTGCTTCGGTCCTTGACTGCTCCAGAATCTCGCGAGCTACCTGCAATGCCTGCTCCTCGGCTTTGCGCTGAGCCAACGCTCGTGCCGCCTCCTCTATCTGTCGCTGTGCCAGTTGCAAAGCTGCCTCCTTCGCGCGCTGGCGAGCAGCTTCAGCCTCTTCGGCCTGACGTTGCGCCAATTGCCGAGCGGCCTCTTCTGCCTGCCGCTGGGCCAGTAGTCGCGCGGCTTCTTCCGCCTGGCGCTGGGCAAGCCGTCGCGCCTCCTCCTCAGCCCGAAGTCGAGCCTGCTGACGTTCCTGCTCCTCCAGTCGAGGCTGAAGCCCGGCCATGGCATCACGGAAATGGGTCAGGAAGCGGATGCACTGCAAGAAGAAGTTCGCGTTGACCGTCATCGAATAGAAATCGGTAGCGCCATGCCCCGGCATACTACGCAGCTGCATCATATTCTCGACATCGGCTTTGCTCGACTGCACATTGCCCCACATAAAGCTGACATTCGCGACATGCACCGGATCCAGCCCGCCACGCTTGGTGGCAATCAGGTGATCAGCCATTGCCCGGTAGCGCGCAACGATCTGAACCGGAGACACTCCATAAGTTGAACCCACATGGGCGTGCAGTTCGCTTTGTAAGAAGTTCGGCAGTTGGTGCAGGTGATGATTAAATTCTTCCATGATGGATAACTCTCTTTAAAAGTTACTAATTTGATTCGTAAGGCCCGAATGCATCACGCGCTCGGGGGCTTTATTTAATTCAGATCAGGAAGCCTTAAATCCAGGCTTGCCATTTTGCGCTCGCCATTCTTTTACTTCTTTCAGAATGCCTTCCGGGCTGTCTTCCTGGCCTTCGCTAGGGTAGAAAATGACATCGGACCTACGAGGGTGCTCGGTAATTCTCACAAAATAATTGACAAAATTCACCGTAGATCTCTCGTGCTCTTTTCCTTCAAGATGATCCCTGCCGTAGAATAAGTAGTGAAGCAGCTCCAAAAATTCAAGCTCAGTGTAATCGGTTAGTTTCTTGCTATAGTCAATATTCATTTTTTAACTTCCTTCTTATGGGTATTTATATGGTACTTGGGCGCCAATATAACCAAATTATCCATATCATAGACAGCTCCACCATTCTTTAACCAGTGTTTGTGATGGATTTCGAACTTTTCTCGACGCCCCGCCTGACTAATATCAGGTGCAAAAGGTGCGTTCCCTTTCTTCATTTCAATTAAATTAACTGCTGTGAACTGCTTACTCAACTCTGGATCTCTAGCAACGGCAATCCAAATAGCCTCCCGCTGTCGATCAAAAGTGCTAAATCTTTGCCCTCGCAGTTGATCGGCGATATGAGAAGGAATAGGGGCACCCTCACTCGACGGATTGTTACCCAGCCAAGTGCCCGTAACCGGTTTGCCATAGCCGCTGGCAATACCCGGTGTCTTACGGGGAGTATTGAACAACAGATAGCTATCCGGCAATCCAGAACCGGATGGCGATATGAGAATGTAGTCATCAAAACCACGAACAACTTCTGGATAAATCTCTATGTCCAGCACGATGGGCGATAAGGGAACACCCGGATCAGTCGGAAGTGACGGCCCATGAGTCGGAGTACTGGTCGAACTGTCCTGTGGCCTGACAATCGGCGTCCAGACCAGTGCAGGCTCGGTTTCGCCATCACGAATAAATTCGTAAGTATTGTTTTCGGCATTCCAGCTGAAGGACCTGACGCGGACCTTTGTACCGACTTCGACTCCGTCAGCGGCCACCCACGCTATTGCGCCGTCATCCTGCACGAGCAAGCGATGTGGAACGTCAACCGAGCCGTTGCGGCTGGCGACGAACTCAAGATCCACGCCATCCGGAATACCGAGCTGGGACAGCGGAATGCCCAGCACCTGCGCGGCCAGTTCGGCGTTACCCAGCATGGGCGAGTATGTCGACAGCAGCAGAAGCGGGTTTCGGCTCAATGCCCTTGCTGCGGAACGCACGAACTCTCGCCTGGCAATCTGCGTGGCCTGGCGCCACACACCTGCCACCCCCGTCGCTGTCGGAGCGGCAGCTGGAGGAGCCACTGCTGACCACAGGCGCGATGCACTCGATACCCGTTGAACATCACCCTCTTCGGCCGCCTGAACGGCCAATGTCGCGTGCTGTGCGGACAATTGCGCAGACTGGCTTTCCAGCAGAGCTATTGATTCGGCGAGCAGTTTCGCCTCATGGGCATGAGTCGCAGACTTCAGCCATGATTGATGCATCTGCTGAGCGCTGTCCGAATCAAGATGACTGTTTGTACCCAAGTGATGCTTATATTGCTCAGCCGACTGCTTGAGCGGATCCGCGCCGTTAAAAGCCCGGACAATATTATTGCTCGCCTCAAGCTCGCCTCTCTTGGAGGAAATCAAATAATTGATATGCGCTTTTTGCTGCACAACATGGTCAAGGTACTGCCGACCATCGAACTGTGCAGGCAGGGGGTCAATGCCACTCTTTATTTCCGACTGAGTAGCTTGTAGCAGGTCTCTGGATTTCGTTATATAGCGCTGCTCCAGTTCATTCTTTTGCGACTGGAAACTATGGGTCAGACTTTCAATCAATTGCCCATGTCTGATAATTGCCTGCTGGTACTCTGCTTGAGCGCGAGCAACTGCCTCCGCATGCGCCCGGGCTTCCGCCTCTGCACGGGCTTGAGCCTCGGCGTGCGTCCGAGCTTCTGCGTCGGCTCTTGCCTTTGCTTCAGCCTGTTCACGTGCAGCCTGCTCCGCTTGTTCTCTACGTTTAGCTTCCTCGCGTTTACGCTTCTTTCTGCGCTTTTTCTTCGATGATCCTCCTGAACCAAAACCGCCGCTGAAACCAGTGCCTATCGACCAACTTGATCCACTTCCACCCCCTCCAGGACGTCCGGAGGGAGAGGGTTTGTCGGGTCCCGGCGTAATAACAATCGGACCAATTTCAACAGGTCCTTTATTTCCATTGCTGCTCATACATACCTCCATTTCGTATGTGAGACAGCAATGTATCCAACTGCTTTAAATAGACTGATATATATAATTACAGCATCATAAAAAATAACTCAATCGCCATTTCTTCGATAAAATCTAAATATATTTTTCCGTGGCTTACGAGCGTTCAGGAGTGAGTAGGAGATAGGAAGTAGGAAGTAGGAAGTAGGAAGTAGGAAGTAGGAAGTAGGAAGTAGGAAGTAGGAAGTAGGAAGTAGGAAGTAGGAAGTAAAGAATCACTTAATAAGCGCGCCGCATGTCAATACTTCGACAAAACCCCGCAGCATGCAGCGCTGGCTCGACAGCTATAAACATGAAATTCCGGATTTCTTCGAGCAGAAGAAAACAGCTGTCCTACAGGGAAATTATTTGCTCGGTTCACCGTCACCCGCTGCCGCGTCGATGCATTACCCGGCGACAGGGCCAGGGCCAAAAGCAGGAGTCGCCTCGCCAACAAGTTGGCTCCTACAGAGGATTGCGTTATCTGAAAACAAAAAACCCGGCATCTCTGCCGGGTTTCTTGTTCTAGCCGATCAAGCTTACGGCACCAGTCGGTCCAGCAGTTCCTTGTCGCGTACGGCACCTTTATCGGCGCTGGTGGCCAGCAAAGCGTACGCCTTCAGCGCGGTGGTCACTTTACGTGGGCGCGATTCGACTGGCTTCCAGCCTTTCTTGTCTTGCTCGGCACGGCGCTCGGCCATTTCCGCGTCGTCGATCAACAGGTTGATCGAGCGGTTCGGAATGTCGATCAGCACTTTGTCGCCATCACGCACCAGACCAATCGCGCCGCCAGCGGCAGCTTCCGGGGACGCGTGACCGATGGACAAGCCCGACGTACCGCCCGAGAAGCGGCCATCAGTCAGCAACGCGCAATCCTTGCCCAGACCTTTGGATTTCAAGTACGAGGTCGGATAAAGCATTTCCTGCATGCCCGGACCGCCTTTCGGGCCTTCGTAACGGATGATCACGATGTCGCCGGCTTTGACTTCGTCTGCAAGGATGCCGCGCACGGCGCTGTCCTGGCTCTCGAAGATCTTCGCGTTGCCTTCGAACACATGGATCGATTCATCCACGCCTGCGGTTTTCACCACGCAGCCATTCAGCGCGATGTTGCCGTACAGCACGGCGAGGCCGCCTTGTTGCGAGTACGCGTGCTCGACGCTGCGGATGCAGCCGTTCTCGCGGTCGTCGTCCAGGGTTTCCCAGCGGGTCGACTGGCTGAAGGCCGTCTGCGTCGGGATCCCGGCCGGGCCAGCCTTGAAGAAAGTGTGAACCGCTTCGTCGTCAGTCTGGGTGATGTCCCATTTGGCGATGCCTTCGGCCAGGGTCTTGCTGTGCACGGTCGGCAGATCGGTGTGCAGCAGGCCGCCACGGGCCAGTTCGCCGAGGATGCTGAAAATCCCGCCAGCGCGGTGCACGTCTTCCATGTGGTACTTCTGGATGTTCGGCGCGACTTTGCACAGCTGCGGCACTTCGCGGGACAGACGGTCGATGTCGCGCAGATCGAAATCGATCTCCGCTTCCTGGGCCGCAGCCAGCAGATGCAGGATGGTGTTGGTCGAGCCGCCCATGGCGATGTCCAGCGTCATGGCGTTTTCAAAGGCCTTGAAGTTGGCGATGTTGCGCGGCAAGACGGCGTCGTTGTTCTCGATGTAGTACTGGCGGCACAGGTCGACGATGGTGCGGCCGGCCTGCAGGAACAGCTGCTCGCGGTCGCTGTGGGTCGCCAGTTGCGAACCGTTGCCCGGCAAGGCCAGGCCCAGCGCTTCGGTCAGGCAGTTCATCGAGTTGGCGGTGAACATGCCGGAACACGAACCGCAGGTCGGGCACGCGCTGCGCTCATATTCGGCGACTTTTTCGTCACTTGCCGTGTCGTCAGCGGCGATAACCATGGCGTCGACCAGATCCAGACCGTGGGCGGCCAGCTTGGTCTTGCCCGCTTCCATCGGACCGCCGGAAACGAAGATCACCGGGATGTTCAGGCGCAAGGCAGCCATCAACATGCCAGGGGTGATCTTGTCGCAGTTGGAGATGCACACGATGGCGTCGGCGCAGTGGGCGTTGACCATGTATTCCACGGAGTCGGCGATGATCTCGCGACTCGGCAGCGAATACAGCATGCCGTCGTGCCCCATGGCGATGCCGTCATCGACCGCGATGGTGTTGAATTCTTTCGCCACGCCACCGGCGCGTTCGATTTCACGGGCAACCAGCTGACCCATGTCCTTCAGATGCACGTGGCCCGGTACGAACTGGGTGAACGAGTTGGCAACGGCGATGATCGGTTTCTTGAAATCCGCATCCTTCATCCCGGTGGCGCGCCACAAGGCACGAGCGCCGGCCATATTGCGGCCGTGGGTGGACGTTTTCGAGCGGTAATCAGGCATGGAGCACTCCTGGCGGCTAATCAGGTAAATAGGTAGGGGAGTAAGCTTCTAGTGTCGTCACACACAAACGGCAGTGACCGGATGCTGCGAAGGAAACCGAAAACGCTACGGGATCGCCGTACGCTCGGCCTGAGCTCATAAACCCGCCGGGGATGACTGGCGATGGATAAGAGCGATTCTACACTTGTAAAGGCCCAGTGGAATGGCAGGAAGTCGGAGAGGCGGGATTTAGCATGGGTGATGGCGGGATTGAGGTGTCCAGATACGCAATCTGATTCGAGCCCCAAAACCAATGACGGAGCCAGCAAGCCCCCGTTCTTCGATGAAAGTAGCTACCGAGCGGGCGCGAGCCCGCAAAGTGTCGGTGCTAATGGGCATGTGATCTGGTTATCTTGTCACCCCTATGTATTTTGAGCACTCGCCGATGCAAGATTAAAAACCCCATTAACATGGCCGCGCCCTGTAGATTGATTAATGTCGTAACGCTCTGATCTTGCCAGGATATCCCATACACAAGCGGTATGACCCCTCCGAGCATAAGCATGTTGATAATAAATTGAGGCGTTGAGGTATCGTTTCTGGCGCGCAGATGCGCGAGCGCCAACCCTGAAAAAGCACTGGTCGCGAGAAAAAAAACCGCCGCCGAATAAAAGCCAGGAGTGTAGTTAATGACCGCCCCGCTGATAAATGTGAAAAGAGCTCGCCCTGTAAAAAAAAGCAAAAAACTGATGCCCATAACAAGTCCTGCCAGCCATGACAAACCAAACCTGTAATTTTCGGCAGAGCCTGCGGCATGTTGGCTCGTGTGAAGGCTGTGGATCTGACTGAGTGCCAACGCAGGTATAGTTACAATGCCAATGATACTCATGAAAAGTGAAAACTGTGCAACGAGTGTGGTATTGGTTGTTGCCAGGCGCTCAATGGTCAGATAGAAATAGAGCTTCTGACCGCCCAGACCGATTGCAATGGGTATGCCTTGCGCTAGCAGCGAGCTTGCAGTGTTCTTCGCTTCCCTGAACGAAAAGTGTTTATAGGGTCGAGAGAGCTTAAGCAGGCAGATCAATACTGCAAGTTCAGTTACTAAAAAATAAGCCATTGCGCCATAGGTAAACAGTTCGCTTGTGCTGCACTCGTACATTATCAGTAAACCCAGGGTTCCCACCAACGTCACGAAGGTCTTTATCCTTGAACACTCCGAGGATTTTCCACTTGCCTCATGGAAAAGCTGAAGAAACAAATTAAGTGACAACAGTGGTACTGCTGGAATATAGATGAGCGACAGAATCTTTAAGGATTGCATGTCAATATTGCGCATGCTTGATAAATTCAAAGCGCACAGGAAAACGCCCAAACATAACAGCCCGCTAATCACCGCTATAAATAGTGCAATAGTAAAACCGGCCGTGAAGAAATCACATCTCGCTGTCTCGTTATGGGAGAGCGACGACGTGACGTTACCCGAGGTCGCCAGCAACATGGGTAAAAGTGCTGACACAACCGAAAACAACGCAAGGACATAAGAAAATACGGCAAGGTCACTTGGACTCCTGTGTGCGATCAACGACAATGCAAGCGAAACCCCGAACCAGGGAATGATGCGACTGATGGTAAATGCCGGTAATGAGGCTTTCATGAACGCGTGGTAGGTCATTGGGCATCTTCCCAAATAGGCAACATTCGACTTCCAAACTCTTTTTCATACAGACTTTGAAGTACCTCAAAAGCTATATCCAGATTCTTCAAGTCTTTCTTACTTCGCGCCCCGAAGTAAGGGTAGTGATGAAAATAGAGTCCAAAAATTCGATCACAGTCCTTAATGTATCTTCTGGTATCCAAAATGTGATGATGCCAAACTTCGTCTACCTCAAGTATGGGCGGGAGAATCGGGAACGCATGTAGATATTTCTTATTTAGGTATAAAAAATTCTTATAATACTGAATGGCGATCTCGGCCTCCGTTGCTGTCCTTTCCGGCATAGAAGCTCATCGTCAGAACATAGTTTTCTCTGGATCTCCGAGAAATCCATAGCATTTATGTATCTCACCGCATCATCGAGTGAAGGCCATAAGGCTTTGGTATTTTCCATTTTCATGCAATGAGGCAGCGTCTGAATGATATTTTTATATTCCTGATCCACTTTAGTTCCCCCGCGCTACGCTGCCAGCAATCGCTGCTGACAGCGTAGGGTTGCGACTTAGCTAATTACACGTTTTAGTTCCAGCCACCGCCACCTTGGCAATGGCCAGCCTTGGCGCGACTGTACTTACGAGTGCGCAAGGTCATTACTGCTTCGGGAGACAGGAGTTGTTGTGGCTTTTCGTTTGAGCAGGCACTGGTGCAACGATTGAGGGTTTTCATTGTTATTTTCCTTCCTTATCAAATTTATGAAACTAAGGTGTTGCACTTCCAATGCTAGATATTTTTTTAGTGCGCTGTACGTCATGGAAATATTGTTGAAGCAGGACAAATCTGATGCCGAAGTAAGCTTATTCCTGCTTACACGTTTATAGCCGCAGCATGTCCCGTCATACCGGCGCTCGCAAACCCGCTGGAGACGTCTAGCGATAGAATTCCGATAGTCAGCTGTTTATTTAAATAAAAGCTTTAATAACAAAAGGGCCGACTTGAGCCATGTATCAGAACAATGGAACGCGGCCTGACGCCTGGTGCTGAATTGCGCACAGCCCAATCAACGGCCTCAAGCCCGGTCCATCGCCTCATTCAGCGATTTTTCCAGATCGGCCTTGTAGCGCAGGTAAAGGATGCTTTGGCCGTGGTCGTCACCCAGCAGGCCGGATAGATCGAGGTCGGTGATGTAGCAGCGGTAGCGTTGTGGTTCGTGGCGCTGGGCGAGAATTTGCCGCGCAACGGCGCTGTACAGCTGATCGCCATACTCCAGCTCGGAAAACTCGTTGTTGTTGCAGTACAGCGTGACGCTGACTTGCCCCGGCGAGGCTTCTTCGACGATGGCCTGTACGTCATAGAACGGCTTGTCCACGGCCGTCGGCGCGGCGCGGGATTCGATGCGGCGGGCGCGTCCCGGACCGGAGGGCAATACCTGGTAATACAGGGTTTCCAGGGATACCGGCCCCAGAGGATTATCCAGCGGCAGCATTGCGCCCCGGCGATAGACCAGCGAATGGAAAAACCGCTGCAACGGCAACAGCAGGCTCGACTCATCGTGATAAGGCAGGCGCTGGTGCCAGAGCGCGTTATGTTCGTCGAGCACATAAACGTCGGCGTCCGGCTCGTTCAGGCGGTAAAACACCTGAATACACTCGGGCTGGCCGTGGGGCAGGATCAGCGAAAGATCGTGCTCGTCCAGCGCATGCGGGTCCAGATGCAGCGGGCTGTAGCGCGGCAGCTCCTCGCCCAGGTATTCGAACAGGCCAGACAGGCTGTTGATTACTACATGAGTGACTCGGCCAGGCACCATTTCCAGCACGTGATACTGCTGCTGCACCTGAATCAGATAGCGATGGTTCAGGCGCCGGGCCAGCAGCAGTTGCGCGGTGGCCACCAGTTCTTCGACACGCTGCGCGATGGCCGGCGCGCGGTTGTGGCAGAAGCAGCGCACGCGCACTCTCGGTTGCGTCGGGCCTTGCGGCATGTTGCTCAGCAGTTCGCTGAGGCAGTCGAGCAATGCATTGGGGCCGTCAAAACGGCTGACGAGGATTTCGTTCCAGCTGTTGACGGTGATCTGATCGAGCGTCAGCACCAGGTTTTCCCGGACGCCCGCATAACTCAGGGAATCGGTGCGTTCGGTGGTCATCAGGATATTCAAATCCCGATGATGCTTGAGCGGATCGACCCCGACGTTGACCAGCAGGAGGATTTCGCCGGGGATACTGGCGTTCAGTAGCCGCTCTTCGCTGACCACTTCCAGCGGCACCGGAATCGTCTGTTGCAGCGCGCCCAGCAGGTTGAACAGCTCGAATTCGGTCAGGTCGCTGGTGCCCGGATGCAGGGCGAGTCGGGTCGTGGTGTCGATGACATTGTTGCGATGACACCAGGCCAGCAGGTCGAGCAGTTCCCGGCTGCGCTTGATCGGCGAAAAATTCTGCCAGTCATGAGCGGCCAGATTACCGTTGTACAACGCCCACTGGTTTTTCCCCGGCTCACGCTTGTTAGGTGACTGCACCAGCGTCAGGGTGTCTTCGGCCAGGTCCGGGGCAATGCCGGGATTGATGAATTCGACCTTGCCGGCCTTGCGCTCGAATGCGGCATAAAGGCGCCGACCGAGAACGTTGAGATCCCGGGCATTGATCGAGTTGGCGACCTTATGCGTGCGGGCGAATTGGGTCAGGAAGCGATAGCTGAAATTCAGCTCGTTGACCAGTGCGCGGCGCTCCTGGGCGACCTGCCGCACTTTCCATTGGCTGCGACTGTCGAGCAGCGCCAGCTGACGCTCATCCCAACCCCATTCCTGGGTCAGGCGCTCCAGCAACACACGCTGCCAGCCGGGATTGCGCAGGCGCGCGGCACCGGTCAGCTTTTTGTTCACTTTCAGGTACAGGCTACGTCGCACCAGCTCCAGCCGCTCAAGCTCGCCGCGTTCGGTGAGGTATTCCTCGATCCGGCGATACACCACCATGTACGGGTCCAGTTCATCCAGATCCAGCTGATTGGCGAATACCGCGTGTTTGAAGCGCATGCTCAGGCATTGCACGCGCGGATGTTCGCTGGCGTAGACCTCGGTCAGCAGCAGCTTGAGTACGGATTTGTAAGGCGATTCGATGCCCTTGAACAGCTGCCACAGCCCGGCACCGATGAATTCGCCCGGTGGAATCCGCGCCATATTGCCCAGGTCGAGGATTTCTTCGGCGCGAATGAAACGCTTGGACAGCAAGGTGTGGGTGTATTCGGCGTAGCGCTGCTCTTCGTAAGTCGGGACCAGCCACCACAATGGCGTACGCCCGGCGAGCCAGATGGCAGTGCGATAGAACTCATCGAGCAACAAATAATGCTGGGTGGTGCCGCAGTCTTCAGAGCTGAGCTGCGCATCGCGTTCGCCCAGCACAAAGCGTTGCGGATCAATCAGGAAAAAATGCGCTTCGGCGCCCTGGCTGTCGGCCCAGGCTTCCAGTGCCTGACACTTCTTGCGCAGCTCTTCGATGGCTTCGCCGGGCAGGTCCGGTTCGTGGCAGACCCAGACATCCATATCGCTTTGTTCCGCCTGAGCCAACGTGCCCAGGCTACCCATCAAAAACAGCCCGTGAATCGGCTCGGGCGCATTGGCGCGGCGGGTCTTGTAGGAAAAGGAGCGGGTCAACCGTTGCGCTTCGGCCAGCGCCAGCGAATTGGGTTCGTACTGCGAGACGCCAGCGGGCGTGCTGCTGGATACGTAGCCGGGCAACAACGGATGATTGACGTGGAAAAACAGCGGCAAAAGCGTCAACACCGATTGTTGCCGGGTCGACAGCCCCTCCATGGCGCGGGAGAACCGTCCACTGTTCAACGTCAGAAAGCGGGCGCGCAGCTGCGTCAGCACCTTGCGGTCGATGCCTTCATCCAGGTCGGGACGAATTTCAAAATTACGCGTCATCGCAATTCAAACCGGCTGCCGGAGCTCGTAAGGGTGATCATTCAAAATGAACATGACGGCGGGCAGTTACAGTCTGAAAGTGAACACTTTCAGCGATATTTTTGTTCTGGCGCCGATTTTCTATCGGCCGCAGATTGGGTAAATGAAGGGTCCGTCAGAGCTTTTTTGCCGGCGGACCCTCTTTGCGCTCAAGCGGCTTCTTTGGCTACGTTCAGTATGGTCAGCAACGACTGGGCGTGTTGAGCGGCTTCAAGCCCCAGGCTTGTCAGATAGCCTCCATCGACCTGCGTGGTCAGTCCTTTTTCGAAGAGTCTTTGGGCAGCGGCAATGGCGGTCGGGGCAGCAACGTGGTGGACTTTCAGCCCTTCAAGGGTATTGCCCAGATTGAACAGTGCGAGGATTTCCAGTTCGGCAACCAACTCAGGGGTATACGACATAGGTGCTCCAGACTTTTCTAGTGATACGCCGCGCTGGCTGGCGGGCTCTCTGGAATCGACAGGTCTGTGCTGCGCTTGTCGGTTCTGGATGACCGTTAAAGCCGGCTTGGCGTGACAGCCCCGGGTTGTTTCATGGCAGCGGGGCATTTGCAGTGTAGCCACAGTCTGAAATTTTTGCAGGGCTTATCTTGAGGGCCGTCAATCGAGCCGGATCAAGCCTCTGGCGGCAGCTCGGGCAGCTTGCGCAGCGCCTGTTCATACCACTCGGTATCAAACGGGCGGTCTGCTTCCAGCAACGCGTCGATCTCTACGGCCAGGACATGGGCCATCAGTTGCAGGATCTCTTCTCGCTCGTAGCCCACCAGGGTCAACTTGTTGAACGTGGCTTTGGCGGCGGGCGGATTGTCGCTTTCGATCTGGTTCTCGATAGCCTGGATCAGGGTCGATTCAGCGAATTCTTCTTCGTCGTTGTCAATGGCGTCGGTCATGGCGTGCTCCTCGGAAAAGGCCGCCAGTTTACCCGGATTGGGCACTGGAGTGATTCATAAGCCTGGGAAACGTTGCAGGAGCGTTCTGACAGCCGATTCTGAATTTGCCGGCGCCTCGCATAGCTACCTCCCGGCACCTGAAAAAGTCTTTAAAATCCATACCGTTCAAGGACTTGAGTCTTAACCGGTCAGGAGGCCAGCAATGCTGAAGCTGTATGGATTTGCCGCGAGCAATTATTTCAACATGGTCAAGCTGGCGTTGCTGGAGAAGCAACTGCCCTTCGAAATGATCCCGCTGCATGGCTGCCAGAACCCAGCTGTCCTGGCCATCAGCGCCCGTGGCAAGGTACCGATCCTGCAAACCGAGCAGGGTTTTATCAGTGAGACGGATGTCATCCTGAGTTATCTGGAGGAAGTCTATCCGGCCCATGGGCTGCTGCCCGCCGCCCCGTTTGAACGCGCTCAGGTCTGGACGCTGGCCAAAGAAATCGAGCTGTATATCGAGCTGCCTGCGCGGATTTGTTACGTCGAGGTTTTTTTTGGCGGCAGGCCGACGCCCCAGGCGTTGAAGGACAAGGCTCAGCGGGATCTGCTAAAGGGTTTTGCGGCGCTGAAGCAACGCGCGCGCTTCGCACCTTATGTCGCGGGAGAGGTGTTTACCGTGGCGGATCTTTACTTTCTGTACAGCGTCGATCTGGCCCGGTCAGTGGGCAAACAGTTGTTCGATACGGATTATCTGCTGGACATGCCCTGCGCACGGGCGCTGCTTGCGCGTCTGGCGCAAAATCCCCATGTGCAACGCATCGCTATCGACAAGGACGCCGAGCTTCCGGGGTTTCTGGAGCGGGTGAGGCCTGTGGAATAGGCCGAACCTGGAATTTGTGGGAGCGAGCTTGCTCGCGAAGAGGCCCCGGCGCTCAAAGCATCTCTGACTGCCTGAACATAGCCTTCGCAAGCAAGCTTGCTCCCACAGGCCGAACTGTTAACGCGCTGCCAACAACGCCTGACCGCGCACCACGGCGGCCTTGACCTGCGCCGGTGCGGTACCGCCAATGTGGTTACGCGCGTTGACCGAACCCTCCAGCGTCAGCACGGCAAATACATCCTGCTCAATCTGAACGCTGAATTTGCGCAACTCTTCCAGGCTCATTTCCGCCAGGTCCTTGCCACTTTCCACGCCGTATTTCACGGCGTGACCGACGATTTCGTGGCAATCACGGAATGGCAGGCCGCGACGCACCAGATAATCGGCCAGATCAGTCGCGGTGGAGAACCCACGCAACGCCGCTTCACGCATGATGGCGTGCTTGGGTTTGATCGCCGGGATCATGTCGGCAAACGCCCGCAACGAATCGCGCAAGGTGTCGGCGGCATCGAACAACGGCTCTTTGTCTTCCTGGTTATCCTTGTTGTAGGCCAGCGGTTGGCCCTTCATCAAGGTCAGCAGGCCCATCAAGGCGCCGAACACGCGGCCGCTCTTGCCGCGTACCAGCTCCGGTACGTCGGGGTTTTTCTTCTGCGGCATGATCGAGCTGCCGGTGCAGAAACGATCCGGCAAATCGATGAACTGGAACTGCGCGCTGGTCCACAACACCAACTCTTCGGAGAAGCGCGACAAGTGCATCATCGCGATGCTCGCAGCGGAGCAGAATTCGATGGCGAAGTCGCGATCCGACACACTGTCCAGGGAGTTGCCGCCCACGACGTCGAAACCCAGCAGCTTGCAGGTCAGTTCGCGATCAATCGGGTATGTCGTGCCGGCCAGTGCCGCGCTGCCCAGGGGCATGCGGTTCAAGCGCTTGCGACAGTCCACGAGACGCTCGTAATCACGGCCGAGCATTTCGAACCAGGCCAGCATGTGGTGACCGAACGTCACCGGCTGCGCGGTCTGCAGGTGAGTGAAGCCCGGCATGATGGTCTCGGCTTCACGCTCGGCCTGACCCAGCAGGCCTTGTTGCAGGCGGGTGATTTCGCTGAGGATCAGGTCGATCTCGTCGCGCAGCCACAGGCGGATATCGGTAGCAACCTGATCGTTGCGGCTGCGACCGGTGTGCAGCTTTTTACCGGTGACGCCGATGCGGTCGGTCAGACGCGCCTCGATGTTCATGTGCACATCTTCCAGATCGACGCGCCAGTCGAAACTGCCCGCTTCGATCTCAGCCTGAATGCTGTTCAGGCCGTCGACAATGGTGTCGCGCTCGGCATCGGTGAGAACGCCGACCTTGGCCAGCATCGTGGCGTGGGCAATCGAGCCCATGATGTCATGGCGATAAAGGCGTTGGTCGAAAGTGACGGAGGCGGTGAAGCGCGCGACGAAGGCGTCGACGGGTTCACTGAAGCGGCCGCCCCAGGACTGGTTGGTCTTGTCGGTGCTCATGGATTCGCTCGTTGATCTGCTGAAATTGGCGTGCCCGCGATAATAACAGGTTGCAGTTTTTTTATTGCGCGGCGGCTTGCCGCTGACCACCGCAACGTTGAGACTGAGCCGATGCGAAATGATCCCCTGAAGCGCCGCCAGCCTGACGAACAAGGCAAGGAATTCTTCCTGCCTGAACTGTGCCTGCCCCAGGCGCTATTGGTACTTGTGCTGCTCGCGGAGCTGCTGGTGATCGTGCTGGTGCTGGTCGAACCGATGCGCACCGGTTTTGACTGGGTGCGACTGGCCCTGATGTCGCTGTTCGTGCAATGGATCGTCCTGCTGTCGGCAGCCTTGTTGTGCGGCCTGCGCCCCTGGCTCGCACGCTTGCCCGCTGGCATGGCGGGGTTGATTGGCTGCCTGCTGGTGGTGGCGCTGACGCTGATCTGTACGGCGGTGACCGATATCTGCCAGCTGACCGGACGACTCAATCCGGGCGGCATGGTCGAACGCTATCTGCGCTACGCCCTGATAGCGCTGATCATGTCGGCATTGATGCTGCGTTATTTTTATCTGCAAAGTCAGTGGCGCAAACAGCAACAGGGCGAGCTGCGCGCGCGTATTGAATCGCTTCAGGCGCGCATTCGTCCGCACTTCCTCTTCAATACGCTCAACAGCATTGCCAGCCTGGTAGTGACCCAACCTGCCAAGGCCGAGCAAGCGGTGCTGGATCTGTCGGACCTGTTTCGGGCAAGTCTGGCCAAGCCGGGCAGTCTCGTCACCTGGCGTGATGAACTCGAATTGGCAAAACGATATTTATCAATTGAGCAATATCGTCTTGGCGAGCGTCTACAGTTGGACTGGGCGGTGAGTGCAATTCCAGACGACTTGCCAATTCCCCAGCTAACCTTGCAGCCATTACTGGAAAACGCTTTGCTTTATGGAATCGCACCTCGCGTGGAAGGTGGTGTCATAAAGGTGGAAGCGGACTATAAAAAGGGAGTGTTCATATTGTGTGTCAGCAATCCCTATGACGAAGTTGCCACCCGGCAGACGTCCAACGGTACTCAACAGGCCCTGGTAAATATCGGTGCACGCATTACGGCACTTTTTGGCCCGCACGCCAGTCTGAGCGTGGAGCGCCGTGACGGTCGTCACTTCACCTGTCTACGCTATCCTTGTGCGAGACTCACGCAGGAAGCCAGAGCAATATGAATGTCCTGATCGTTGATGACGAACCCCTGGCCCGCGAACGCCTGAGCCGATTGGTCAGCGAAATCGAGGGTTACCGGGTATTGGAACCTAGCGCCGCGAATGGCGAGGAAGCCTTGACGCTGATCGACAGCCTCAAGCCGGATATCGTGCTCCTCGATATTCGTATGCCGGGCGTTGATGGCCTGCAAGTCGCTGCAAAATTGTGCGAGCGCGAAAACCCGCCCGCGGTGGTCTTTTGTACTGCACACGACGAGTTTGCCCTTGATGCCTTCCAGGTCAGCGCGGTTGGCTACCTGGTAAAACCTGTGCGCCCCGAGCATTTGGTCGAAGCGCTCAGGAAGGCCGAACGCCCCAATCGCGTGCAACTGGCGGCAATGACCCGCCCTGCCGCCGAAAGCGGCAACGGCCCGCGCAGCCATATCAGCGCGCGCACCCGCAAAGGCATTGAGCTGATCCCGCTGGATCAGGTGATCTTTTTCATCGCGGATCACAAATACGTCACCTTGCGTCACGAGGGAGGTGAAGTGCTGCTGGACGAGCCATTGAAGGCGCTTGAAGACGAGTTCGGCGACCGCTTCGTGCGTATTCACCGAAACGCGCTGGTGGCCCGCGAGCGAATCGAACGCTTGCAGAGAACACCTTTGGGACATTTTCAGTTGTTTCTCAAAGGTCTCAATGGCGATGCATTGATCGTCAGCCGTCGGCATGTGGCCGGGGTGCGCAAGATGATGCAGCAACTCTAGATCTAACTTTTGTGGGAGCAAGCTTGCTTGCGAAGGCGATATTCAGGTCGCATCCGTGCTGGATAGACCAACGCCTTCGCGAGCAAGCACGCTCCCACAAAGCTTTGTGCCCGCTGAATCCTTGACCAGGATCAACCTCCTCAACAGTCTGTTCACACAGCGCTGAGCCGTTTTGCCTGAGCTGTTATTATCCGTGGCAACCATCAAGTACGGATTGATTCATGTCCTCTCGCGAAATTCGCATTGCCACTCGCAAAAGTGCGCTCGCCCTCTGGCAGGCCGAATACGTCAAAGCCCGGCTGGAACAGGCTCATCCCGGCTTGATCGTGACGCTGGTACCCATGGTCAGCCGTGGCGACAAACTGCTCGATTCCCCGCTGTCGAAAATCGGCGGCAAAGGCCTGTTCGTCAAAGAGCTGGAGACAGCCTTGCTGGAAGATACGGCCGATATCGCCGTGCACTCCATGAAAGACGTGCCGATGGACTTTCCGCCTGGCCTGGGTCTGTTCTGCATCTGCGAGCGTGAAGACCCGCGCGACGCGTTCGTCTCCAATAACTTCGCCAGTCTTGAGCAATTGCCTGCCGGCAGCATCGTCGGCACGTCGAGCCTGCGTCGTCAGGCGCAGCTGTTGGCGCGGCGTCCGGACCTGAGCATTCATTTCCTGCGCGGCAACGTCAACACCCGGCTGGCCAAGCTCGATGCCGGCGAATATGACGCGATCATTCTTGCCGCCGCTGGCCTGATTCGCCTGGGTTTCGAAGACCGGATCACTGCCAGCATCAGCGTCGACGACAGCCTGCCAGCCGGTGGCCAGGGCGCGGTTGGCATCGAGTGCCGCAGCGCCGATGCGCAGATTCACGCCTTGCTCGCGCCACTGCATCACGCGGACACCGCCGTGCGGGTCATTGCCGAGCGCTCCCTGAACAAACACCTCAATGGCGGTTGCCAGGTGCCCATCGCCTGTTATGCCGTGCTCGAAGGCGATCAGATCTGGTTGCGCGGCCTGGTCGGCGATCCTTCCGGTGCGTTGCTGCTGCACGCCGAAGCCCGAGCGCCACAGGCCCAGGCCCAGGCGCTGGGCGTGCAGGTCGCTGACGCATTGCTGGCCCAGGGCGCCGCGAAAATCCTCAAAGCCGTCTACGGCGAGGCGGACCCTGAATGACCGGCTGGCGACTGCTGCTGACCCGGCCTGCCGAGGAATCGGCAGCGCTGGCGCAGACGCTCGCCGAGCTCGGCATCTTCAGCAGCAGCCTGCCATTGCTTGAAATCGAGCCTGTACCGATCACTCCGGTACAGCGTTCGATACTCGATGACCTCGATCACTACAGCGCCGTCATTGTGGTCAGCAAACCCGCCGCACGCCTGGGCCTGGCGTTGCTGGACGAGCTGTGGCCGGTGCCGCCGATTCAGCCGTGGTTCACGGTTGGCGAAGGCACCGCGCAGCTGTTGCAGGAACACAATCTCGACGTGAGCTGGCCCGAACAGGGCGATGACAGCGAAGCCTTGCTTGACCTGCCAAGGTTGCAACAAGCCGTCGCGTTACCCGGAAGTCGCGTGTTAATCATGCGTGGCGAAGACGGCCGCGAGCTTTTGGCCGAGCGTTTGCGGCAACTGGGTGCTAGTGTCGTCTATCTGCCGCTGTACCGCCGCAACTTGCCGCTGTATCCGCCGTCCACGCTCATGCAGCGTGTGCAGGCGGAACGCTTGAACGCGCTGGTGGTCAGCAGTGGACAGGGTTTTGAACACTTGCGTCAGCTGGCGGGCGATGCCTGGCCTGAACTGGCGCAATTGGCGTTATTTGTACCGAGCCCTCGCGTCGCTGAACTGGCGACGCAAGCCGGGGCTCGAACAGTTGTGAATTGCCGGGGCGCGAATGCCGCGGCCTTGCTGGCGGCGTTGCGGGAACAACCCGGACCCGTGCAGATTTTGTGAAATTCAGCCGCATTGATCGACCTGCTTGTCGTTCAGTCGATTACGCCCAAATGCAAAGGATGGATACGTGAGCGAAACAGTCTTGCCCAAAGATGATTCCGAACCGGTGCTGGTGAACTCCGCGCCGACACCCGACCCGATTGGCCCGAAGCGTTCCGGCAGCCGCAGCAATGGTCTGGTGATCCTGGCTTTACTGTTTGGCGTGGCTGGCATTGGCGTAGCCGGTTGGGGCGTCTGGCAGTTGCGCGCGGTTCAGGCCAGTCATCAGGTGCAACGCACGCAAATGCTCGACCTCGCGGCCCAGACCCAGACTTTGCAACAGCATGAACAGCAGCTTTCGACGCAGCTGGCGCAACTGCCAGCCGCTGGCGAACTCGAAGAACGCCGTCGTCTTGTCTCGCAATTGCAGGGTGACCAGCAGCGTTTGAGTCAACGCCTGGAAACCGTGCTGGGCGCCAGCCGTAAAGACTGGCGACTGGCCGAAGCCGAACACTTGCTGCGTCTGGCCAGTCTGCGTTTGTCCGCCCTGCAGGACATCAACAGCGCTCAGGCGCTGGTGCAAGGTGCTGACGAAATCCTTCGCGAGCAAGACGATCCGGGCTCTTTCGCGGCTCGCGATCAATTGGCGAAAAGCCTGGCAGCGCTGCGCAGTATCGATCAGCCGGACCGTACCGGCCTGTTCCTGCAACTGGCCGCGCTGCGCGATCAGGCTGCACAGCTCAACGAGCTGGCACCGGAATACAAAGACAAGGGCGAATCGCTGCTGGGCCTGACTGCCGGCGACAATCAAGACAGCCGCTGGGCGCAGTGGTGGGATGAAATCTCGCATTACATCCGCATCGACTTCAATGCCGACAAGAATGTTCGTCCGCTGCTGGCCGGGCAGAGCCTGACCCAGGTTCGTCTGGCGTTGAGCCTGGCCATCGAGCAGGCGCAATGGGCCGCGCTGAATGGCGAACCACAGGTGTACACCCGAGCGCTGGTTGAAGCGCGGGACGTGCTGCTGAGCAATTTCAATCAGGATAACTCGCAGGTCAAATCGCTCAGCGAGCGCCTTGAGGCATTGCGCGGCCAGCCTGTCGCGGTGAAGACGCCTGATCTGGCCCAGAGCCTGAGCGCCGTCCAGGCTTACATTGGGCGCCGACACATGGCGACCGATGCGCCTGCGGACTCAAGCAGCCAACCTGCCGAAGCCAAGCAGGGGATCAGCCCATGAAGCGTGCCTACATCCTGCTGTTCGTTGCGATTGCCATCGCGGCATTGATCGGTGTGGCGGTCGCCGAACATTCCGGCTACGTGCTCATCGCATACCAGAACTTCCGCTATGAATCGAGTCTGTGGGCCACGTTGGGCCTGCTGATCGCTATCTGGCTGGTGGTTTATATCGTGCGGCTGCTGCTCGGCCTGGTGATGACGTCCAGCGGCGTGGTCAATCCATGGTCGCGACGCAATCGCAGCCGCCGGGTGCAAGTGGCCATCGAGCAGGGCCAGATGGACCTCGCGGAAGGTCGCTGGGCCAGCGCCCAGCGTCATTTGCATCGAGCTGCCGAAGCCGAGCCTCAGCCGCTGCTGTTTTACCTCGGCGCAGCCCGGGCTGCCAACGAGCAGGGTAAATATGAAGAATGCGACGGCCTCCTTGAGCGGGCGCTGGAGCGCCAACCACAAGCGGAGCTGGCGATTGCCTTGAGCCATGCCCAGTTGCAGCAGGATCGCGGCGATACCGACGGTGCCTTGAACACCTTGCAGGCGATGCAGCAACGCCATCCGCATAACGTGCAGATCCTGCGTCAACTGCAGCGTTTGTACCGGCAGCGCGGTGAATGGTCGGCACTGATCAAGCTCATGCCTGAACTGCGCAAGGATAAAGTCCTGCCGCCTCAGGAGCTGGCCGAGCTGGAACGTCGCGCCTGGGGTGAAAACCTCACACTGGCTGCCTATCGGGAGCAGGAAGGCGATGCGGCCCCAGCGGGCCTGCCAGCGCTGGACAAGGCGTGGGACGGGTTGTCCTCGGCGCAGCGTCAGGAACCGCAACTGGTTCTGGCGTATGCCGAGCAACTACGCCGTCTTGGCGCCGATGCCAAGGCCGAAGAAGCCTTGCGCACAGCACTCAAGCGCAATTACAACAGCCACCTCGCACGCCTTTACGGGTTGGTGCGCGGCAGCGATCCGGGACGGCAGTTGCAGACCGCCGAAGGTTGGCTCAAGGAACATTCCACCGACCCTAGCCTGTTGCTGACACTCGGCCGGCTGTGCCTGCAAAGCAGTTTGTGGGGCAAGGCCCGGGATTATCTGGAAAGCAGTCTGCGTTTGCAGCGCAATCCTGAAACCTGTGCAGAGTTGGCGCGTCTGCTGGGCCAGTTAGGGGAAACCGAGCGCAGCAATCAGCTGTTTCAGGAAGGTCTGGGTCTGCTTGACGAGCGCCTGCTGGCACGTCCACTGCCGGCATTGGCAGGCTGACTCAAGCCAGCAATCGCGCAACGGTGTTGAGCACTTCGATGGCGAAATGTAGGAAAATTCTTCCGAAATTCGCCATTGCAGGATTTTTCTTTCGATGGGCTGTATAGAAGCGCTGTTCTTCTGTCAGGAACTCCCGCCCCAATCACGGAAGTATCCTCACGGCGGCTCCTTGAAAGGGCTGTGCGCTTTCCTCTACCGTAACCATCTTCGTTTCTTGTTACGGACTCGCCATGCCTCTGGCTCGCACGCGCTCCCTGTTTTTCCTGGCGTTCATCGTATGTGCATTGATCATCGGCACCGTCGTATATCTACAACGGGTGTTCGGACTGTCCCCCTGCGTGTTGTGTATATGGCAACGCTGGGTTTTCCTGCTGTGCGCGGTCATGTCACTCTCTGCGGCCTTGCACGCTCCGGGCACGAGGGGTTCTCGACGCTACGGCGTATTGATTCTGCTGCTAGCCTTGTCCGGTGCAACCCTTGCCGGCGCGCAGGTCTGGCTGCAAACGGCGACTGCGGACGAGCTTGTCCCGGTGATAGCCACGATTGAACGAGGCCTGGACTTCTTCTCTCTAGGTAATCTTGTTGACCGGTTGCGCCTGGACGCGGGCCTGTGCGCCGAAATCAACTGGTCGCTGTTCGGCATCAGCCTGCCGGAGTGGAGTCTGCTGGCCTTCGTCGGCCTCGCGTTATTGGCGCTATACCCACTGCGCAGGGCGTCGGCGAGGCTTTCAGGCGCCGAAAGTCGGGTCGAGGATTAAACACTTGTATGAACTTTGTCTCCTGCGTACCTTGATGGCCTAGTCATGCGGGCATAATCTGGGCCGCAAGCGTTATTGGAATTATGCAAACCTTGCGCACATAGCCTGTCTCCTTCGCTGGGACAATCCAAAGGCCGAAGCAAGTCTGCATGCCCCTGAAGGGAAGAGAGAACATCATGTTGGAAAGTTGTCAGAATGCTCAGGAACGCTGGGGTGGGGTCAATAAACTCATCGACCGCTGGCTACAGGACCGCCTGGAACTGATTCGCGTCTATGACGCACTCGGCGATACCCCCGAGGCGCTGGCTGCGGATCGCGACGGCCTGCAGAAATTTTGTGAAGTGCTGGTGGATTACGTCTCCGCCGGGCATTTCGAAATCTACGAACAACTGACCAGCGAAGCCAAGGCGTTCAACGACGAGCGCGGACTTGAGCTGGCGGACACCATTTACCCGCGCCTGGACGTCATCACCAAGTTTGCGCTGGCATTCAATGATCGCTGCGACAAGGGCGATTGCTCTGACTGCACCGTTGTCGCCGGTGAATTCAACACGCTGGGTGGTTTGCTGCATGAGCGCTTCGAGCTGGAAGATTGCCTGATCGAAGTGCTGCACAATTCCCACAAGGAAGAAATCGCTGCTCAGGCTTAAAGCCTGCTTCTTGCGATGGACATGTGCGATAAAAGTTGTTGTAGCCAAGGGGTGCGTTCTGCACCCCTTCGCGCATCTGGCGCGCGGCGAATTACTGGCCGACCGCGACCAACTCGATCTCGAACACCAGTGGCGTGTACGGATCGATCAGATCGCCCGCACCTTCGGCGCCGTAGGCCTGGTCAGACGGAATCACCAGACGCCATTTGGCACCCACCGGCATGCCTTGCAGCGCGGTGGTCCAGCCGCTGATCACGCTATCCAGACGAAACCATTGTGGCTGGGCGCTCTGGTCGAAAACCGTGCCGTCCGGCAAGCGTCCGACATAACGGACCTGAACGCGCCCATCAATATTCGGCTTGGCGCCAGTACCTGGAGTCAGCTCGGTCATCAAGATGCCGTCTGCCAGCTCCTTCACACCGGGCTTGGCTTTTTCGCTGTCCATGAAGCGTTTTTCGGCGCTCAGGGCTGCTTCACTTTGCGGCTCCGACACGCCAGAAGCTTCGGCTTGCGCGACTGCGGCGTCATGCTCGCTGAGAAGCGCATCGATGCGTTCTTTCTTCAGCGCGAGCGGTTTGCCTTTGTAGGCTTGCTGCAAACCTTCGATCAAAGCGGGCAATTCCAGGTCGGGAACTTCCTGATGCAAACGCTCACCCAGGCTCGCCCCGAGACTGTACGCGAGATCGTGGGCATCGCTGGACGCACCGGTTTCCGCGGCCTGAGCCAGGGGTAGCAAGAACAACAACGACGTTAACAGGTAGCGCGACATGAATGCTCTCCGGCCTGGGAAGTGAGCGATTATGCCAGTGCAATCGCCTGCATGTGATGACACTTGCCAAGTGTTTTTTGCGGGGCCTTTGGCAAAGACGCTGCAAGCATTTTCCTGCTGATGCAACAGGTTGCTTTCTACACTGTCAACATGCGCTAGCGGCGGTGCAGGCAGAGGTCTAGTATGAGCCGCAATTCAGCCAGCCAGAGGGTAGATCATGTCGGCCAAAAAGAAGCCAGTAAACACCCCGTTGCATTTGCTCCAACAGCTTTCGAGCAGCTTGCTCGAACACCTCGAAGACGCCTGTTCGCAAGCTATGGCTGACGCGGAGAAACTGCTCGCCAAGCTTGAAAAACAACGCGGCAAGGCACAAGAAAAACTGCATAAGTCGCGCACCAAATTGCAGGACGCGGCTACTGCCGGTAAAGCCAAGGCGCAAGCCAAGGCCAAGAGCGGCGTCGCCGAGCTGGAAGAATTGCTCGACGCTCTCAAGTCTCGCCAGACTGAAACGCGCACCTACATCCTGCAACTCAAGCGTGACGCTCAGGAAAGCTTGAAGCTGGCTCAAGGCGTTGGTCGAGTCAAGGAAGCCGTCAGCAAAGCCCTGGACAGCCGCGCCGCCAAGCCAGCGCCAGCCAAGGCCGTTGCGACCAAAGTCGTTGCCGCCAAGCCGGCCGCCAAAGCTGTTGCAGCCAAAACACCGGCAAAAACCGCTGCCAAGCCAGCCGCCAAAGCAGCCCCTGCCAAGCCTGCTGCGAAGGCTCCGGTTAAAGCTGCGGCCAGTGCATCCGCTGCCAAGCCTGCGGCAAAACCAACGGCCGCTAAAGCTGCTGCTACCAAGCCTGCTGCCAAACCGGCTCCAGCGAAAGCCGCTGCCAAGCCGGCGCCAGCCAAGCCAGCCGCCGCTAAAGCTCCAGCTGCCAGCGCTGCTGCGAAGCCTGCGGTAAAAGCGCCTGCCAAAGCAGCCGCCAAGCCAGCAGTGAAAGCTCCGGTCAAGGCTGCTGCCACCAAACCTGCTGCCAAGCCGGCTGCTGCCAAGCCAGCCGTAGCCAAACCAGCCGCAAAACCGGCCGCTGCCGCAACTCCAGCGACAGCACCTGCAGCAACGCCAGCAGCACCGGCAACCAGCGGCACAACACCAACCAGCGCTTCCTAAGTCTGGTTTGCCGCGACGCGCAGCACATGCAGCGCGTCGCGGTTTCTGTTGGCTGCGTCACCCGCCAACAGCGCCAACCAGTCTTTCTGATCCCTCGTTCCTGTCGCCGACCAACCCTGTGTCAGCGCTTCCAGCCTCGTCAATAGTTCACGCTCAGCCTCAAGTTCCAGCACTTTGACGCGCTCGCGAAACGAGCTCAGCGCCGGATCATCCTGTGCTGCATTGCGCCAATGCATGCGCAACTCCCGAAGCGGGCGCACCACATCGTCATGCCAGGGCGTCGCCAACTGTCCGATTTCCAGCACCCGTTGCGCGTTGCAGGCCACATCACGGCGCATCAGCCAGACGCCGCATAACAGCATGCAAACGTTGGCTCCGCTGGCTTGCAGCCTCAGGCACGCGGCCTCGATCCCCGGTTTGGCATAGAAATCGAGGGTGAAACGCCAAAGGTCAGCATGCATAGTGATCTACCTGTTTGAGACGAAGCTGGTAGACTCCGCCGCCATTATGATTCGACTTCAAAGCCTTACCTTACAGCGTGGCCCGCAACGTCTGCTAGAAGACGCCGAGCTGACCCTGCACGCCGGTCAGAAAGCCGGCTTGATCGGTGCCAATGGCGCCGGTAAATCCAGCCTGTTCGCATTGCTTCTGGGTGAGTTGACCCCGGACTCCGGCGACTGTCTGCTACCCGCCGACTGGCGCATTGCTCACATGCGTCAGGAGATCGACACGCTCGACCGCATTGCGGTGGACTACGTGCTCGATGGCGACCTGCGCCTGCGTGAGGTGCAGCGTCTGCTGGCGCAAGCCGAAACGGCGCAGGACGGTGCCGCTCAGGCGCGTATGCACTCGGAGCTGGACAGCGCCGATGGCTACACCGCCGATGCCCGCGCGCGCAAACTGCTCGCCGGTCTGGGCTTCACCAACGAGCAAATGGACAAGCCGGTATCCGACTTCTCCGGCGGCTGGCGGATGCGTCTGAACCTGGCGCAAGCCTTGATGTGCCCCTCAGACCTGTTGCTGCTCGACGAGCCAACCAACCACTTGGACCTCGACGCCATTCTGTGGCTTGAGGATTGGCTCAAAAGCTATCCCGGTACCTTGCTGCTGATTTCCCACGACCGGGACTTTCTCGATGCCGTGGTCGATCACGTGGCTCATGTCGAGCAGCGCAAGATCACGCTGTATCGCGGCGGTTACAGCGCTTTCGAGCGCGCCCGTGCGGAACGTCTGGCCCAGCAGCAACAGGCTTACGACAAGCAGCAGGCGCAGCGCGCGCACATGGAGAAATTCATCGCGCGCTTCAAAGCCCAGGCCACCAAGGCCAAGCAGGCCCAGAGCCGGATCAAGGCCCTGGAGCGGATGGAAGAACTGTCAGCGGCGCATGTTGATTCGCCCTTTGACTTCACTTTCCGCGAGTCGAACAAAATCTCCAGCCCGCTGCTGGATTTGTCCGATGCCCGTTTGGGTTACGGCGACCGGGCGGTGCTTGAGAAGGTCAAGCTGCAACTGACGCCGGGCGCACGCATCGGCTTGCTCGGGCCGAACGGCGCGGGTAAATCGACGCTGATCAAAAACCTTGCCGGTGAACTTGAGCCGTTGAGCGGTCGACTGGTGCGCGGCGAAAACACTGTCGTGGGTTATTTTGCCCAGCATCAGCTGGACTCGCTGGATTCCAAGGCCAGCCCGCTGCTGCACTTGCAGCGCATTGCGCCCACCGAACGCGAACAAACCCTGCGCGACTTCCTCGGTGGCTTCGACTTCCGTGGCGCGCGTCTCGACGAGCCGGTGCTGAATTTCTCCGGTGGCGAAAAAGCTCGTCTGGCCCTGGCGCTGATTGCCTGGGAAAAACCCAACTTGCTGCTGCTCGACGAACCGACCAACCACCTGGATCTGGAGATGCGCCTGGCCTTGACCATGGCCCTGCAGGAATTCAGTGGCGCGGTATTGGTGGTTTCTCACGATCGGCATTTGCTGAAAAGCACCACCGACGACTTCCTGCTGGTGGCTGACGGCCGCGTGCAGGAGTTCGACGGGGATCTGGAAGACTACGCGCGCTGGCTGGTGGAATACCGCCTGCGCAACGCACCGGTCAGCAACACGCCGATCAACGTCGACAGGACCGACAAGAAGGCCCAGCGCCAACAGGCTGCGGCCTTGCGTCAGCAATTGGCACCGCACAAGAAACAGTCCGACAAGCTGGAACGCGACCTGGGACTGCTGCACGAGAAGCTCGCCAAGGTCGAAGCGGCATTGGCCGACAGCGCCAACTACGAGGCAGCCAACAAAGACAAGTTGCGCGATCTGCTGGCCGAACAAGCCAGTCTGAAGGTTCGCGAAGCCGAACTGGAAGAGTCATGGATGGAGTCGCTGGAACTGCTGGAGTCCATGCAGGCCGAACTGGAAGCCTTGTCGTGATGCGGATTCAAGCCTGATGGGCAGCTTCAACTTGCCGGTGCCGCCATACTGGGTCGAACCGATCTGGCTCGGCGTGCAGATCCTGCTGATTCTGTTGGCTGGTTATCTGCTGCAACGCCTGGTGGGCCGCTTCCTGACTCGCCTGGGCGAGCGCTATCCTCTGCCACCGGAACTGCTGATGCCACTGCGCGGCGGTCTGCGTTGGCTGATCATGGGCAGCGCGTTCGTCTTTGTGCTGGGTCGACTGGGTGTTTCCGCTACCGTCCTGTGGACGGCGCTGTCGGGCTTTGTCGCGGTCGCCGCCGTGGCGTTCTTCGCCATGTGGAGCGTGCTCTCCAACCTGCTGTGCGCAATCCTGATCTATACGATTGGCCCGTTCCGCATCGGCGATGTGGTCGAACTGGTCGATACCCTCGACAAGCCCGGCGTCAAAGGTCGAGTCACGGCGATCAATCTGATGTTCACGACGCTGATCGAACTGCCTGAAGTGGGCGGCGCACTGGTGCAAGTGCCCAACAGCCAGTTTTTCCAGAAGTCGGTGCGACGCTGGCGCGGCAGTGATGTTCTGCCGTTGGCTTCGATTGAAAAGCATCTGGGCGATCAGTAGTTTTTTCCTGAAACTGCACGCAATCGCAATAAACCGATAGTCAAATGCCCGCGCAAACACTAGCTTATCCGGTAATTCCGGAGGATCGAGGTGTGTGATGGCGTTGGAAACATGGCTGGGGTTTTTTGCTGCTTGCTGGGTAATCAGTTTGTCACCAGGTGCCGGCGCGATTGCGTCGATGTCCTGTGGCTTGCAATACGGTTTCTGGCGCGGTTACTGGAACGCGCTGGGCTTGCAGATCGCGCTGGCTGCGCAGATTGCGATTGTCGCGGCGGGCGTTGGCGCGGTGCTGGCAACGTCGGCGCTGGCCTTTACCCTGATCAAATGGTTTGGCGTCGCGTACCTGATTTATCTGGGCGTTAAGCAATGGCGCGCGCTGCCGGCCGACATGTCCGACGATCCGGCCATTCGTCCCATCGGCAAACCGCTGAGCCTGGTATTGCGCGGCTTCCTGGTCAACATCAGCAACCCCAAGGCGCTGGTGTTCATGCTGGCGATCCTGCCGCAGTTCATCGATCCAGCCGCACCGCTGCTCGCGCAATACCTGACGATTGGCGCGACCATGGTCTGCGTCGACATGATCGTCATGGCCGGTTATACCGGCCTCGCGTCGCGGGTGCTGCGCCTGTTGAAAACCCCGAAACAGCAACGCCGGATGAACCGCACATTTGCCGGATTGTTCGTGGGTGCAGCGGGTTTTCTGGCGACGTTGCATCGGGCTTGAGTACGATCCGACGCTAAACGCTGGAGCGAGGTTTACCCGCGAAGAACGATGACGTGGTGTATCTGCGCCACCGAGGCGCATGGTTCGCGGGCAAGCCTCGCTGCAACGGAATCGGCGTTCATCCACTAAAAAGCCGACACGAAGTCGGCTTTTTAGTGGGCGATTGAGCGCTAGATGGTCAGCGTCCAGTCGTAGTCCACGATCAACGGCGCGTGCTGCGAGAAGCGCGGCTGGCGCGGCAAGCGGGCGCTGCGTACGAAGCGACGCAGGCCTGGAGTCAGCAGCTGATAGTCGAAACGCCAGCCGAGATTGAGCATTTCGGCCTGTTCGTTATCCGGCCACCAGCTGTACTGATCACCTTCGCGACTGACTTCACGCAGGGCATCGACATAACCCATGGTGCCGACAATCTCGTCCATCCAGGCACGCTCTGGTGCCAGGAAGCCCGGGGATTGCTGGCTGTCGCGCCAGTTCTTGATGTCCAGCTTCTGTTGCGCCACGTACAGCGAGCCGCAATAAATGTACTCGCGACGCTTGCGACGCTGCTTGTCCAGATACTTGCCGAAATCGTCCATGAGCTTGAATTTCTGATTCAAGTCTTCGTCGCCGTTCATTCCCGAAGGAAGCAGCAAGGTAGCAATACTGACTTTGTCGAAATCTGCTTGCAGGTAGCGCCCGTAACGGTCGGCTGTTTCGAAGCCCAGACCGCTGATTACCGCTTTCGGTTGCAACCGCGAATACAGCGCAACACCACCCTGGGCCGGCACTTCAGCTTCGCAGGCATAAAGGAAATAGCCATCCAGTTGGTAGGCTGGGTCGTCCAGTTCGAAGGCGGAGGCGCGGGTATCCTGAAGGCAGATGACGTCGGCATTCTGAGCCTGCAGCCAACTGAGCAAACCACGCTCGACTGCGGCCTGAATGCCATTTACGTTCACACTGATGATCCGCATAAATGGCCCCAAAAATCACGTGCGTGTATGATACCCGAGCTCTACCTAATTAGCTAAATCCGTGGTATTCGGGGCTTTTTTCATGCAAGCGTATCAGCGCGATTTCATTCGTTTTGCCATCGATCGCGGAGTTTTGCGCTTCGGTGAGTTCACTCTCAAGTCCGGACGCACCAGTCCGTACTTCTTCAATGCCGGTCTGTTCAATAGCGGTTCCGCTTTGGCGCAGCTGGGTCGTTTCTATGCGGCGGCCGTGGTCGAAAGCGGTATTTCCTTCGACGTGCTGTTTGGTCCGGCTTACAAGGGCATTCCCCTGGCGGCCGCCACGGCCGTGGCATTGGCGGAACATCACGGGATGGATTTGCCGTGGTGTTTCAACCGTAAAGAGGCCAAGGCCCATGGCGAAGGCGGCAGTCTGGTTGGCGCGCCGTTGACCGGCAATGTGCTGATCATCGATGACGTCATCACCGCTGGCACGGCGATTCGCGAGGTTATGCAGATCATCAAGGGCCAGGACGCGACGGCGGCTGGAGTCTTGATCGCACTCAATCGGCAGGAGCGCGGCAATGGCGAGCTTTCCGCGATTCAAGAGGTCGAGCGCGATTTCGACATTCCGGTAGTGAGCATCGTGTCGCTGAATCAGGTGCTGCAATTTTTGGCCGATGATCCGCAACTCAAGCAACATTTGCCTGCGGTCGAGGCCTACCGGGCTCAATACGGGATCTAAAGGACGCTTATGCCAACTGGCTTTGAGCTTGTGATCGCGACGTCGAAGGAGCGCCATGCGTAGATTGCGCGTCATGTGCTTCTGTTTATCGCTGGGCCCATTGCTTTCGCCGTTCGCGATCCAGGCTGCAGAGGCACCTGAAATTCTGCTCTATCGCTATGTGGACAGCCGCGGCGTGACCGTCCTGGATCGTCAGGGCGTGCCGCCGGAATATGCCGCCAAGGGTTATGAAGTGCTCAACGCGCGCGGGCGGGTGGTGCAGGTTGTGCCACCGCCGCCGACTGCTGCGGAACTGGAACAGGAGCAAGCCGCCAAAGCCAAGGCGGCCGCCGATGCGCAATTGCTGCGGCAGTACAGCAGCGTCGACGACGTGGACCGAGCCAAAGCGCGCAAGCTTGCCGAGCTGGATGCGCTGGTCGAGGTGGCCAAGGGCAATATCCTCAATCTCAATGCGCAGCAGAGCGGCCTGCAAAAGCAGGCCGCCGATCAGGAGCGGGCAGGGCGGCCGGTACCGCAGACCTTGATTGACCAGCTTGCCGATCTGCGCGCTCAGCAGCAAAGTTTGCGCGCGGACATCCAGCGCAACCAGGCCGCACGCGCTCTGGCCGAGGTGCAGTTTGCCGTGGAGCGGGCAAGGATCATTAAACTCTTAAGCCATTGATTTCGATTTCTTCACGATTTTGACTGGCTTTTGGCGCTCGGCAACCCCTCCTCCAACACCGGGCCGTACGGATTGCCGGACGCCGTATTGATGAGATAGCTTCTGACGCGATTGTCAGCGCCAGGAACATCGCGCACAGCAACGTGATGCACGTCGTGGATCATCGTGAGCCTGTCGCCCAAGGCAATGGGACGCCATTTATGAGGGTTGGCGGCAGACTCCAGGCCGTTGACGTATGCAAACTCCCCCGGCTTACCCAAGGTATTTCCGACTGACTCGTTGAGTTTGTAGGCCAGCTTGATCATAAAGCCCACACCTCCAACGACTGACCCGGCCCGGAACAAAAGTCCTTCGAAAGGGTTGAAGCCACTGCGGTAAGAGTTTGCTGAAGAGACCAGGAGTTTTTTGGTTAGCGTCCCCAATACCGGAAGGCTCAGACTTACCGATGGCAAGCCTGCCTTCGCCATCAACTTTACGAAACCCCGGAAGAAGCTGAATACAGGCTTTGCCAGTACAAGCCCGATATCGATTGTGCAGGCAAGCACCGGGCGCTCGTCCGTCTGGAGCGCGTTGATACAGCTGAGGCCAGGAACAATCACTTCCAGTAACCGCAACACCGGCGGATAGGTATTGCCAACAAACTCTGAACCGGTTTGATGTTTGTGTTGATCGAATAGTGCGCGCTCATCAAAAAACAGATTTCTTCTGGCAATAAGAGCACCAATGCTTTTAAACCTTGGCGATGACAAGGGGCTGGCAGAAGGCGCGGGATGCACCACGGTCCGTGGAGCATGACCAATATGAACGGTAACAACATGGCTGGTGATATTTAACCTGGGCTGCGCAAGCGTTTCATACGCGTTCCAGTCCACAGCGAGATCAATACCGCCTCGATGCATCTGATTGGAAACGGTTTTAGGTATACCGTCAGGCGGCAATGGGTGCAGGTCTGTACGCCGCTGCACAACCCCTGACAGAGGGAAGACCTCATACGCAAACGTGTTGCCGTTATAGCTACAGACAACAATGAAGCCTTGCCTGCCCTGACATAACGCCCTTTGTCGCTCGGTTTCCAACACCATTGGTATACCGGTCTCCCGCCGCAGCAGGTAGAAATCCACTCGTCCATATTCAACAGCCAATCGATCCTGAAATGGAAGTCCAGACAAAAGCAGTTCAATTATAAAAGCGTAGGCAGTTTCAACCTCACGCCTGTAGTCGGCGAACGCTTTGCGGTACATCTCGTTAATGTCGATGCCCTTCAGCTGCTCAATATCGGAGGCATAGATATCGGCCCAGAAATGTTCATCATCCTTAAGATGGGGCTCGAATTTGTCCACACCCTCTTTCATGAACCCTGCTACGAATAGATCGAATAAATAAAACCTGCCTGCACGAGCAGAGGGATCAGGGTTCCTCAGTGAGTATTCCAGCTCTTTTCCTAGCGTAGTAGGCCGCATGATCAACAGCTGCAATGCCCTGCCGTTATGACCAAGCACCGCATTGAATTTTGCCAGGCCAATTTCCAATCGGTCAGGCACTTTGCGTAACAGCACTTCAATCGCAGCGGTCAGTTTCAGTTGATGCTCGTCAAGTGCCGTGGAGGCTATCTCGATTTCACCGACTGAATAATCAGCCAACGCCTTGATGGGTAATACGTTATTGGCAATCGCCCAATGAAGTGTCGGAGCCAGGCGCATTTCAATGATGAGCTGCCTCTCGCTATCCGTTGCCAGGTGACTCAGATTGAGAGGGATATCGATCAGCTGTTCGTAGTTGAGCCGCTGCGACGAGCCCGGAAAGAGCCTTTCCGCCATCGCTACGCCGTGGGCAAAGTTCACCCATAACCCAGTGCCAAAGCGCAGCTCCTCGGGCGGTTTGCGCAAGGCCAACTCCGGTCGCAAAGGCGCCAGAATACGCGTGGCGATCCGGGCTGAACTCCTGGAGCGCCCGCCCTGAAGGTCACGCGCACCCCACGCAAGGACGTTTTCAAACTCCTCCTGAATAGCAGACAGGCGTCTGCCCCAGTTTTCCGGTTTTGCAAGTTCATACCCGGCGATACTCCCGGGTTTTGCGAGATCGGCCGGATCGAGCTCCAGAATCAACGCCTTCCATACCAGTTGCCGAACAATCATGGGATCAGCCCGTTCGCTTTGCGCAGCGCCGTACCAGCCCAGCGCGACGATCAGACGCTGGCCAATCTCGCTGGCTGTCTCGCTGCTCAACATGCTTTCGAACAGCAGGTCGAGCTGTTCTTCCGACAGCAAGGCGTCGCCAGCGACAGTCAGACGCTCCCAGGACAATAGCTGCAGCAGCGTCGCCAGCTCGAAACGGACTGCCGCCACGCCGCCGCTTTGCGCCTCGAGAATGGGCAACGCTTGCCTACGTGTGCCAGCGCTCTGTTCCTGCACATAGGCGCGGACGGTTTTCTGGATCAGCTCGATTTGCGGTGGTTTCAACAACGGCGCCAACGCACCGACTCCGTAACCCTGATTGACCGGTCCTTGCGCCTGTAAATGAGCAAGCGCGGGAGATGCAGGGAGTGTTTCGATCGACATGGCTTTTTCTCTAAGGGGAACATCCCTGGACGTTCCCTGATCGGAAAAAAAAGAAATGCAGGCAGGGTCTCTCATCGACATCAGACAGTTCGCAGCACTGAGACAGGTGCTTCCTCCTGAGCGGTCATCCCCTTCTGACACGCAAAAAAAACCCCACCGGATTTCCCGGCAGGGTTTTTGATGAAGGAGCTAAGCGTCAGACGCTCAACCTATCAATGCCGCTTGCGATTGGTGATCTGCGTGCCCACGCCGCTGTCGGTGAAGATCTCCAGCAGCACTGCGTTCGGCACACGACCATCGATGATGTGCGAGCTGTTGACGCCACCCTGGACCGCTTCCAGCGCGCAACGAATCTTGGGCAGCATGCCGCCATAGATCGTGCCGTCGGCGATCAGGCTGTCGACTTGTTCGGTATTCAGCCCGGTCAGGACTTCGCCCTGCTTGTTCATCAGACCCGCGATGTTAGTCAGCAGGATCAGTTTCTCGGCCTTGAGGGCCTCGGCAACCTTGCCCGCCACCAGATCGGCGTTGATGTTGTAGGACTCGCCTTCAGGACCTACGCCGATAGGCGCGATGACTGGAATGAAGTCGCCTTTGACCAGCATGTTCAGCAGATCAGTGTTCACCCCGACAACTTCGCCAACCTGGCCGATATCGATGATTTCGGGCTTGGTCATTTCCGGCGTCTGGCGCGTGACGGTGAGTTTCTTCGCGCGAATCAGCTCAGCGTCCTTGCCGGTCAGGCCGATAGCGCTGCCGCCATGGCGGTTGATCAGGTTGACGATGTCTTTGTTGACCTGGCCGCCCAGCACCATTTCCACGACGTCCATGGTCTGCGCATCGGTAACGCGCATGCCGTCGATGAAGTGGCTTTCGATGGACAGGCGTTTGAGCAAGTCACCGATTTGCGGCCCGCCGCCGTGAACGACCACCGGGTTGATTCCGACCGCCTTCATCAACACGATGTCGCGCGCGAAGCCGGTTTTCAGCTCGTCGCTCTCCATGGCGTTGCCGCCGTACTTGATCACCAACGTCTTGCCGACAAAGCGGCGGATGTAGGGCAGCGCTTCGGACAATACCTTGGCGACGTTGGCTGCGGAATCACGTTCGAGGGTCATTCAGGGCTCCAGTCAAAGGGAAAAACAATCAGAAAGGCAGTTCGAGGTCCGGCGCGACTTTCTTCAGCTCGCCGTGGAACACGTCTTTGATGCGCTGCAGCTCGGCCTCGGTTTCAGCTTCGAAACGCAGCACCAGCACCGGCGTGGTATTGGAGGCGCGAACCAGACCCCAGCCTTGCGGGTAATCCACGCGAACACCGTCGATGCTGGTCAGTTTGGCATCGCCCCATTGAGCGTCTTTTTCCAGCGCTTCAATGATGGTGAACTTGGTGACGTCTGTAACCTTGATGTTGATTTCAGGGGTCGAGATGTCGTTCGGGAAGGTTTCGAACAGCTCTTCGGCGGTCTGCGATTCCTGGCTGAGGATTTCCAGCAGGCGTGCAGCGCTGTAGATGCCGTCGTCGAAACCGAACCAGCGTTCCTTGAAGAAGATGTGGCCGCTCATTTCGCCAGCCAGCAATGCGCCGCTTCTGCGCATTTCCTTCTTGATCAACGAGTGACCGGTTTTCCACATCACCGGACGACCGCCATGCTTACTGATCAGCGGCGTCAGACGACGTGTGCATTTCACGTCGAAAATGATGTCGGCGCCCGGATTGCGCTTCAACACATCCAGGGCGAACAGCATCAGCAGGCGGTCCGGGTAAACCACATTGCCCTTGTTGGTCACGACACCTACGCGGTCGCCGTCGCCGTCGAACGCCAGGCCCAGATCGGCGCCGGTTTCCTTGACCTTGGCGATCAGGTCCTGCAGGTTTTCCAGCTTGCCTGGATCCGGGTGGTGATTCGGGAAGTTGCCGTCGACTTCAGCGAACAGCGAAATCACTTCACAGCCCAGCGCTTCGATCAGTTGCGGAGCAATGACGCCAGCAGCGCCGTTGCCGCAATCCACGACGACCTTCATTTTGCGCGCCATGACGATGTCGTCCTTGATCTGCTTGTAGTAGCGATCAAGGATGTCGACTTTGGTCACGCTGCCTTTTTGCGAGGTCAGGTTGCCGGTCTTGATGCGCTCGTGCAGCGCCTGGATCTGCTCGTTGGCGAGGGTGTCGCCCGCGATGACGATTTTGAAACCGTTGTAGTCTTTCGGGTTGTGGCTACCGGTGAGCATGACGCCGGTTTTGCCCGCCAGCACGTTGGCGGCGTAATACAACGCCGGCGTCGGCACCAGGCCGACATCGCTGACGTGACAGCCACTGTCGTGCAAGCCCTGGATCAATTGCTGTACCAGCTCAGGGCCGGAAAGACGGCCATCGCGGCCAACGCTGACGTTTGGCTCGTTCTGCGCCAGGCTTTCGGAGCCGATGGCGCGACCGATCCAGTACGCTGTTTCAGCGCTGAGGGTGTCCCCGACCACGCCACGGATGTCGTAGGCGCGAAAGATATCGTCAGGGAATTTTGGTGCCACGGATGCTGGGGTGTTCATAACTGGGGGGTGCTCCGATCTCAGGAAGTCCTGGTTTTCGTCGAGGATGTCGATATCGAGAATGTCGGTATCTTGAAACAGCGGATCGGTCCAATCGCTTAGTGCTGCGGAAGGAGCCGGTGCTGAAGCACTGCTTTGTTCAATGTCCGGTATTGCGCCTGATTGCCCACCGACCACATCGACAGCCGGGGCCGAGGACTGGTTGCGCGGTGAGAAGCGGGCGAGGCTCTGGGCCAGGCTGTGAAGCGCGGGCAGGTCCAAACCGAAAGGTTTGACGGCTTTTCCGCTGGAGAGTTCTTCAAGCAGCTGATTGAGCTGACGGGCGTCAGCCTGAATCCGTCGCTGCAAGGCCCGGTCATTGAGGTACAAGCCCAGCACAACGCCCGCCAGAGCGATCAAGGCCGCCAGCACCAGCAGCAAAAAGGGCGGCGAAGATTTCAACGCCGGCCCGGGGGTAAATTCCAGTTTCCAGTTGGCAAAGCCGGTATCGATGCGTTCGGGCTTACCGCCATCGGCCTGCCCACGCTGCAAAAACACCTGCTCGGGACCGTTGCCGAACTGCTGGATCAAGCGAACCTGGCCCACCGACTCAGGGATGACCGGCAGCGCATTGAGCAGGCGTTGCGGATCGTAGGCCAGCAGCAAAGTCCCGCTGATCGGCGCTGTCGGACCGGCACGCAGCGGTGCCGCGCTGTAGATCATCCAGCGCTCACCGACCTTGCGCGCCTCGGGCGCCGCCTGCTGACCGCGAGCGGCCTGGCTCAGCATGTCCAGCGTCGAAAAGCTGATCGGCACCGCGCCTTGGGCATCAACGTCAGTCATACCCGGCGGATTGACTCGCGCACCCAGCACACCGTCCCAGAAGTGCAGCGGACTGACCGCAGCCTCAAGCAGCGCAGGATTATTGGCTTGTAGCGCCACCACCAGACCGGCGTTCAACGCTGCCGCCTGGGTGTTGGCATTCATTTGCCTGAGCGCCACGCCGACCGATGCCGCCTGCGCGCTACCCCAGACCTGCTCGGCCTGAACCTGCTGCTGCGGCTTGTCGATGAGCGCGATGCACACCAGCACGCTCGCCGCGCCCAGCCCGATAACGGCGGGCCACAAACCCGGAGAGAGGGCGCGCAGGCGCGCAGCCACAAGCTGGGTACCTTGATTCTCGGAACGCTGGGTGGCTGTCACCTGACCTCTCTCCACGAATTCATCCTGAACTGCTCATCCCTTGGTCGCTTGAGCGCAGCCCGCATCACGCGCGCCGCTATCAAGCATTCGGGTCAAGAATCAGTGGCTGCCGGAATGACCGAAACCGCCAGTGCCACGCTGGCTGACGTCGAACTCTTCGACCAGTTCGAAATGCGCCTGCACCACCGGCACCAAGACCAATTGGGCAATGCGTTCGCCGATGGCGATCTTGAATGCGGTCTGGCCGCGATTCCAGCACGACACCATCAGCTCGCCCTGGTAATCGGAGTCGATCAAACCGACCAGATTGCCCAGCACGATGCCGTGTTTATGACCCAGACCCGAGCGCGGCAGGATCAACGCGGCAAGGCCGGGGTCGCCGATGTAGATCGACAGGCCGGTCGGGATCAGGATGGTCTGGCCCGGCTCCAGCGTGGTGTCTTCCTGAAGCATGGCGCGCAGGTCAAGGCCCGCGGAGCCAACGGTGGCGTAGCCCGGCAGCGGGAATTCGTTGCCAATGCGAGGATCGATAATCTTGGCTTGTAGAGCGTGCATTCGTGATTAAACCTGATTCATTCGTTCGGCGATAAAAGTGATCAGCTGGCGGGCAATCTTGCCCTTGCTGGTCTGGGCAAAGAGCGTTGCGTGCAGCGCCCGGTCGATCACGCTGCAAGCGTTCTCTTCGCTGTTGAAGCCAATGCTCGGATTGGCAACGTCGTTGGCGACGATCAGATCAAGGTTCTTGTCCTTGAGCTTGCGGGCAGCGTAATCGAGCAGGTGTTCGGTTTCAGCGGCAAAACCGACGCTGAAAGGGCGATCCGGACGGCCTGCGATAGTGGCCAGAATGTCCGGGTTGCGCACCATCTGCAGCAGCAGGCCGTCACCGGTTGAAGGATCTTTCTTGAGTTTGTGCGGGGCAACGACTTCCGGGCGGTAGTCCGCCACGGCAGCAGAGGCGATGAACAAGTCGCACGGAATCGCGGCCTCACAAGCGGCCAACATGTCCCGAGCGCTGACCACGTCGATGCGCGAGACGCGATCCGGCGTCGGCAAGTTGACCGGTCCGGTGATCAACGTGACGCGGGCGCCAGCCTCAACGGCAGCTTCGGCCAGGGCAAAGCCCATTTTCCCGGAGCTGTGGTTGGTGATGTAGCGCACCGGATCGATGTTTTCCTGGGTCGGGCCTGCGGTAATCAGCACGTGCCTGCCGGTCAGCGACAAACGCTGGAAGCAATCGGCAGCACACTGGGCAAGGTCGGTGGCTTCGAGCATACGGCCGAAGCCCACGTCACCACAGGCCTGGCTGCCGGTCGCCGGGCCGAACACGCGAAAATCGCGCTCTTCCAGCAAACGAGTATTGGCCTGGACCGACGGGTCGCGCCACATTGCCTGATTCATGGCCGGAGCAATCGCCACGATAGCGTCGGTGGCCAAGACCACGGTGGTCAGCAAGTCGTTGGCGATGCCTTGGGCGAGCCGGGCGATCAGATCGGCCGTCGCCGGGGCGATCAGGATCAGATCGGCCCACTTGGCCAGCTCGATATGCCCCATTGCCGCTTCAGCGGCCGGGTCGAGCAAATCCATGTGCACCGGGTGCCCGGACAATGCCTGCATGGTCAGAGGCGTAATGAACTCAGCCCCACCACGGGTCATGACGACCCGAACTTCGGCACCCTGGTCGCGCAAACGCCTGACCAGCTCTGCGCTCTTGTAGGCCGCGATGCCGCCGCCGACGCCGAGAACGATGCGTTTTCGATACAGCCGCTGCATAGGCCTGCCTTTTAGTCGAGTTATACGCGACGGCGATGACGTTCCCCAGGCCAATCGCCGCGCAAAAAAGATGGGCTAAGATAGCACAGCGACCGCACTGGAACAGCGGCGCCCACACACATGGAGGTGCTATGAGTATTCGTGATTGGCCTGCGGCGGAGCGCCCGCGGGAGCGGCTGTTGGAACTGGGTGCGGCAAGTCTTTCCGACGCCGAATTGCTGGCGATCTTTTTGCGCACTGGAGTCGCCGGAAAAAGCGCTGTAGATCTCGCGCGTCATCTGTTGAATCAATTCGAAGGACTGCGCGGGCTACTGGAGGCGGACCTGGCAACATTCAGTTCACATTTGGGTCTGGGATCCGCGAAATTCGCCCAGTTACAGGCCGTAATGGAAATGTCGCGCCGGCACATGGCCGAGTCCCTGAAGCGCGATTCCGCACTGGAAAGCCCGGCCCAGGTACGCAATTACCTCAAGGCCCGTTTGCGCCACGAACCCCATGAAGTCTTCGGCTGCCTGTTTCTGGACAACAAACACCGCGTGCTGTGCTTTGAAGTGCTGTTCCACGGTTCGATCAACACCGCGCATGTGCATCCCCGGCAGGTGGTCAAGCGCGCGATGGTGCATAACGCCGCCAGCCTGATCCTGTGCCACAACCACCCCTCCGGCATCACCGACGCCAGCCAGGCCGACATCGAGCTGACCAGACGACTCAAAGACGCCTTGTGGCTGATCGACGTGAAGGTGCTCGACCACGTGATCATCGGCGACGGTGATCCGCTGTCGATGGTGGAATGTGGGTTGATGTAAAAAGCGCTCAAAATCTGTTGGAGATTCTATGTCTGGGGGCAACCGCCAGGCGCCGCAGATGTATTGTCTGAACCGACGCCTTCCCGGCTAAAGCCGGTCCCACTGGATCGCGCTGATTGTGTGGGACCGGATTTATCCGGGAAGACGGCATTCCAGTAGACGCAAATACAGCGGCTGTACGTCCTATCGTGAATGTTGCGTAGATCCGTTGGCGAGGCTTGCCCGCGAATCGCCGTATCAGGCATGCAGCTTCGCGAGCAAGCTCGCTCCCACACAAGTTGGCTCCTAAACGGGTATTACTTCACCTGCACCTTGAAGAAATCCTGCCGACCGAACGGGCTGACTTGATAACCCGTCACATCCTTGCGGGTCAGCGCGGCGGCGGTTGGGTGGGCCAATGGCAACCACAAAGCCTGCTGCTGGATCTGCGCCTGCGCCTGGTGGTACAGCTTGCTGCGGGCCGCCTGGTCACTGGTGGCTTTGCCGTCGCTGATCAGCTTGTCCAGCGTCGGGTCGCAGTAGCGGGCGAAGTTGGTGCCTGACTTGACTGCCGCACAGGAAAACTGCGGCGTCAGGAAGTTATCCGGATCGCCGTTATCACCCGCCCACCCCATGAACAACAGGTCATGCTCGCCCGCTTTGGCGCGACGGATCAGCTCGCCCCACTCAATCACTTTGATCTCGGCACTGATGCCTACCTTGGCCAGATCCGCCTGGAGCAATTGCGCGCCAAGGCTTGGATTGGGGTTGAGCAGGCTGCCAGATGGCCGCGTCCAGATTGTGGTCTTGAAGCCATCCTTCACGCCAGCCTTGGCCAGCAATTCCTTGGCCTTGGCGATGTCCAGCTTGTAGCCGGGCAAATCTTTGGCATAGCCCCAGGTATTGGCCGGATACGGCCCGTTGGCAGCCTCGGCAGTGCCTTCGAACACGGCCTTGAGATAGGTCGGCTTGTCGAAGGCCAGATTGATGGCCTGACGCACTTCAGCTTTGTCGAATGGCGGATGCTGGCTGTTGATCGCCAGGAATGCAGTCATGAACGCCTCGGTCTTTTCGACTTTCAGCGCAGGATCTTTCGCGGCTTCCTGAATATCCAGCGGCTTGGGCGACAAGGTGATCTGGCATTCATTCTGACGAATTCGCTGCAGACGCACGTTGGCGTCCGGCGTGATCGCGTAGACCAACGCATCGACGCCAGGCTTGCCAGCGAAATAATCAGCGTTGGCCTCATAACGCACCACGGCGTCCTTCTGGAAACGCTTGAACACAAACGGGCCGGTGCCGATTGGCTGGCTGTTGAGCTTTTCAGGCGTACCGGCCTTGAGCAATTGCGCGGTGTACTCAGCCGAATAAATCGACGCGAAGCCCATGCTCAACGTAGCCAGGAAAGTCGAATCCGCATGATCGAGGGTAAAACGCACGGTCAGCGGGTCCGGGGCGTCGATTTTCTTGATCAGCGCCGGGAGTTGCATGGACTGCGCGTGAGGGAAGCCGCTTTGGGCGACTTTATGCCATGGGTTTTGCGGATCAAGCATGCGCTGGAAGCTGAACACCACGTCATCAGCGGTCAGTTCGCGGGTCGGGGTGAAGTAATCGGTGTGGTGGAATTTCACCCCCGAGCGCAACTTGAACTCATAGGTCAGGCCGTCCGGGGAAACCGTCCAACCCTGCGCCAGGCTTGGCACCAGCTTGCCGCTCTTGGCGTCGAAATCCACCAGACGGTTCATCAACACGTCCGCCGAGGCGTTGGTGGTTGTCAGGGAGTTGTACTGCACGACGTCGAAACCTTCGGGGCTGGCTTCGGTGCAAACACTCAAAGTCGTCGCGGCCTGGGCCAGCAGCGGGACGAACAAAGGAGCGAGCAAAAACGGTATCGCAGCAAGACGCATGGCTGTATTCCTGTCAGAAAAGGGCCCCATCTGCAGGCGCAGTCTGGTAAGGGAGTAACCCTAGACCATGCATCGGCTCAGAACAATCGCTGTAACACGACGAGCGGTAGATTTGCTATCGTCCCCGCTGGCGCGCCATCGCTGGGCTGAACAGCCTGCGATATGCACAGGCAAAGCGCATTGCCTGTTGTTGCATGCCAGCCTTTCTGGTATAAAGCAGCGCTCTTTTCTAGGGGCCCGGTTCCTTCACTGTAGGTGTAGCCGGTAAGACCCTTAAAGAAACGCGGCGCCTGGCGCCAAATGACTGAGAGATTAAGCGGCCAACCCATGCCGGGTTGGGCATGTGGTTTTAGAGGGCTGAGGCATGTCGAGAGTATGTCAAGTTACCGGTAAGGGTCCGGTGACTGGGAATAACATTTCCCACGCAAACAACAAAACCCGTCGTCGTTTCCTGCCAAACCTGCAGCATCACCGCTTTTGGGTTGAAGAAGAGAAACGTTTTGTTCGTCTGCGCGTATCTGCTAAAGGCATGCGTATCATCGACAAGCGTGGCATCACTGTCGTGCTTGCTGAACTCCGTCGCGACGGCAAAATTTAAGGGAGAAAGTCATGCGTGAATTGATCCGTTTGGTGTCGAGCGCTGGTACAGGCCATTTCTACACCACCGATAAGAACAAGCGCACCACTCCGGACAAAATCGAAATCAAAAAATTCGATCCGCGGGTTCGCAAGCACGTGATCTACAAAGAAGCCAAAATCAAGTAATTGATTTTTCTTCTACAAAAAAGGCCCACATCTCACGATGCGGGCCTTTTTTGTGGGCGTTGTCCCGCCCTTTGTCAGCCGATGAGAAAGTCGAGAATCATCCCCTGCTCATCCGTATCGATGGTGATGCGCTGGGGATCGTACTCAAAACTCTCGGACGAGGAGTCGAAGGCAGGAATGAACATCACGCTGTCCGGACCTGCGACGCTGGTCCTGCCGGTCAGGCAACTGATATAGCCTTTGACGCAAGGGTGGTACGGGTTGCCAATCATGTGTTTGATTCGTTCGTAAGCGGCTTCGTTGGTCATGCGCATCTTCCTTGTTTGCTGGGGGATTTCCTTGAGTGGAAACACTATTCTCAACCCCGACAAACGACGCCGCGCGGTACAAGCCTATATTTTTGGCTCGAACACCACGTAGATCTTGCGGCACGGTTCCAGCACTTCCCAAGTGCCTTTAAATCCCGCCGGGATGACAAAGCGGTCACCGGCGCGCAAGGTTTTCGAGCTGCCTGCTTCGTCTCGCAGCACGGACACGCCCTGGACGATTTCGCAGTACTCATGCTCGGTGTAGTTGACCAGCCATTGCCCGACCCGACCTTCCCAGACACCCGCACTCATCTGTCCGCACGGGCTGTTGTAGTGGTTGTAGAGCGTCTGTTCAGGATCGCCCTTGAAAATCCTTTCTGGCGCGGGGCGGTAGTGTTCGGCGGTCGTGCCGGCTTCGCTGAAATCCACGATGCTTTCGATGGTCATTTTTCATTCTCGCGGTAGAGGCAATGCTGGTTTGACGAAGAGCCGTGGCAATAGTGCCCGGCGCTTTCGGCCATGTTGAATAAAACGAACATCGCGGAGCCGTTCAGGTCGTTTCTGTCAAATATATTGGAAATCGCCCAGTCACTGGTTTAGGGTGGCGAATGCCGTTATTTGATCTCATCGTATTCTCAAAGCGTGCGTTTGCGGCCTTGTTTGCCGATTCGAGCATGCTTCAACCTATCTAGCGGAGGACATTCGTATGACCACCCTGACTCATGCTGACTGGGAAAAACGCGCCCAGGATCTGAAGATCGAAGGCCGCGCCTTCATCAATGGCGAATACACCAACGCCGCTTCCGGCGAAACGTTCGAATGCCTCAGCCCGGTTGATGGCCGCTTGCTCGCCAAAGTCGCCAGTTGTGACGTCGCCGACGCCCAGCGTGCCGTGGAAAGCGCCCGCACCACGTTCAATTCCGGGGTCTGGTCGCGCCTGGCACCGGTCAAGCGCAAGGCCGCGATGATTCGCTTTGCCGCGCTGCTCAACAAAAACGTCGAAGAACTCGCCCTGCTGGAAACGCTGGACATGGGCAAGCCGATCAGCGACTCGTTCGGCATTGATATTCCCGGCGCCGCGCAAGCCTTGAGCTGGAGCGGCGAGGCCATCGACAAGCTGTATGACGAAGTCGCCGCCACTCCGCATGACCAGCTTGGTCTGGTGACGCGCGAGCCGATTGGCGTGGTCGCGGCCATCGTGCCGTGGAACTTCCCGCTGCTGATGGCCTGCTGGAAACTCGGCCCGGCGCTGTCCACCGGTAACTCGGTGGTGCTCAAGCCGTCGGAAAAATCGCCACTGACCGCCATTCGTGTTGCCCAACTGGCAATCGAGGCGGGCATTCCAGCCGGCGTGCTCAACGTCGTGCCGGGTTACGGCCACACTGTGGGCAAGGCGCTGGCCTTGCACATGGACGTCGACACCGTGGTGTTCACCGGCTCGACCAAAATCGCCAAGCAGTTGCTGGTGTATTCGGGCGAATCGAACATGAAGCGCGTCTGGCTTGAAGCCGGCGGCAAAAGCCCGAACATCGTGTTTGCCGATGCGCCGGACCTGCAGGCCGCAGCCGAGTCCGCCGCCAGCGCCATCGCCTTCAACCAGGGCGAAGTCTGCACCGCCGGCTCGCGTCTGCTGGTGGAGCGTTCCATCAAGGACACCTTCCTGCCGCTGGTCATCGAGGCGCTGAAAGCCTGGAAGCCAGGCAATCCGCTGGACCCGGCCACCACGGTCGGTGCGCTGGTGGATACCCAGCAGATGAACACCGTGCTGTCTTACATCGAGTCCGGCCACAGCGACGGCGCCAAACTGGTCGCGGGCGGCAAGCGCATCCTCCAGGAAACCGGCGGCACTTACGTTGAGCCAACGATTTTCGACGGTGTGACCAATGCCATGAAGATCGCTCAGGAAGAGATTTTTGGCCCGGTTCTTTCGGTGCTTACGTTCGATACGGCCGAAGAAGCCATCCAGATCGCCAACGACACGCCGTACGGCCTCGCTGCTGCGGTATGGACTGCCAATCTGTCCAAGGCGCACCTGACCGCCAAAGCGTTGCGTGCCGGCAGCGTGTGGGTCAATCAGTACGACGGCGGCGACATGACCGCGCCGTTCGGTGGCTTCAAGCAATCGGGCAACGGTCGCGACAAGTCGCTGCATGCGTTCGACAAGTACACCGAGCTCAAGGCGACGTGGATTAAGTTGTAGGCCTACAGACTTACGACTTGTGGGACCGGCTTTAGCCGGGAAGAGGTCAGTACATTCTCCACATGTGCGTGTTCATACATGCCGCCTTCCCGGCTAAAGCCGGTCCCACGAGATCGCGCCAGTTTCGAAATTGTGGGAGCAAGCTTGCTTGCGAAGACAATATTTCAGACCACGACGCTGTGGTGGATGTACTGGCCTCTTCGCGAGCAAGCTCGCTCCCACAGTAACTGCTACGGCCGGGCTCCTCCCGAGGAATCCGGCCGTGTTGTTTCAGCCCTTTGATCCACAGGAGCGTGGCAATGCGTTGGGGGACTTATTTTGCGGTGCTGGCTTCGGTGCTGAGCGTCGGGCTCGCACTGGGCGTCAGCATGCCGCTGGTGTCATTGCGCCTGGAAAGCTGGGGCTACGGCTCGTTCGCGATAGGCGTGATGGCGGCGATGCCCGCCATCGGCGTGTTGCTCGGCGCGAGCCTGGCCAGTCAGCTTGCCGCACGCTTCGGCACGGCGGCGCTGATGCGCCTGTGTCTGTGGGCGGGCGCGCTGTCGGTAGGCTTGCTCGCGCTGCTGCCGTATTACTCGGTCTGGCTGGTGCTGCGCCTGATGCTCGGCGTGATCCTGACCATCGTGTTCATTCTGGGCGAAAGCTGGATCAACCAACTGGTGGTCGAGCGTTTGCGCGGCCGCCTGGTGGCGCTGTACGGCAGCACTTACGCGCTCTGCCAGCTGGCCGGACCCTTGCTGCTCGGCGCGCTGGGCACCGAAGACGATTACGGCTTCTGGGGCGGCGTGGCGCTGCTGGTCAGCTCGCCGCTGCTGTTGCTCGGACGCAGCGGGGCGCCCAGCGCTGATTCCTGCAGCGTGACCTTTATCGATCTGTTCGGATTCTGCCGCTCAATGCCTGCCATCGCCTGGGCTGTGGCGCTGTTCGCGGCGTTCGAAGCCTTGATCCTGACGCTGCTGCCGATCTATTGCCTGCGCCAGGGTTTCACCGCAGAAATCGCCCTGGCGATGGTCAGCACCGTGGTGGTCGGCGACGCGCTGCTGCAACTGCCGATTGGCGCGCTGGCCGACCGGATTTCCCGGCGTACGCTGTTTTCCGGTTGCGCGCTGGCGCTGATGATTTCCAGCCTGCTGGTGCCATTGATGGTCGATACGCTATTGATCTGGCCGCTGTGGGTGCTGTTTGGCGCCAGCGCAGGTGGTTTGTTCACCTTGTCGCTGATCCTGATCGGCGAGCGTTTTCGCGATGACTCGCTGGTCCGCGCCAACGCTCACGTCGCGCAACTTTGGGGGATCGGTTGCTTGATCGGGCCATTGGCGGCCGGTGCGGGCAGCCAATGGGTCAGCGGGCAGGCCCTGCCGTTGTTGATGGCGGCGGGCGCATTCGGGTTGGTGCTCTTGTCGCAACGGCGCGGCGCTTTCGGCGTGCAGCCGGTCGCGGCCTAGAGCATTTTCTCAAGGCCCACGGCGCTGCTGAACCACGCATTGAAGCGGCGCCAGGCGTCGCCCGGTTCCTTGTGCAGGGTGTGGATCTTGCCGTCGTCTTCGGTTTCCCACACCACTTTGCCGTCCTCCAGCTTCGCCTGATAACTCAACGCTGGCGCCATGCCTTGCAGGGTCAGTTCACGCAGGTATTCAGTGAGCTGCGGGCTGTCGACCAACACGCCGACTTCGGTATTCCACAGCACCGAACGTGGATCGAAATTGAACGAGCCGACAAAGATTTTCTGCCGATCAAAAATCATCGCCTTGCTGTGCAGGCTGGAATCCGAACCGCTGGTGATGAACGCGGCTTTCTTGAACAGATGCGGGCCGCTGCCGCCGCTGGTTCCGGTATCACCCGGTTGGCGACGCATTTCGAACAGTTTCACGCCATGTTCAAGCAAGGCCTTGCGGTAGGGCGCGTAACCGCCGTGTACCGCAGGAACGTCGGTGGCTTCCAGGGAGTTGGTCAGCAAGCTCACCGCGACGCCCGCATCGGCGCGCCCCGTCAGGTAAGTCAGGCCTTCTTTGCCGGGCACGAAGTAGGCCGAAATCAGCACCAATTCTTCATGAACGTTGAGCAGTTCCGGGGCCAGCTGCGTGGTCAGCAGCAAGTGCGGGTCCGGCTCGTCCCGGGCCAGCACCTTGGTTGGAGCATCCCACAACGCCTGGTTATGTGCCCAGATCAGCTCGTTGAGCCAGGTTTTCATGCGTGGGCTGGTTTTATAGCCCATTAAACGGTCGTACAAAGCGCGGTGTTGCTGGTGCGACTTCTCCAGCGAGTCTTCAAGCTGAACCCGCGCCTTGGCCAGATCGCGCACGGTTGGCAGAAAGTACATGAATTCGGCGATGGGTTTGCTCAGCGCGCTGTTCCAGTATTGATCGAAGCTGTGCCCCAACTGCTGCGCGACCGGGCCGACGCTGAGCATGTCGATATCGGTGAAGTTGAGGTTTTCCTCGGCGTCGAAATACTCGTCGCCCAGATTGCGCCCACCGACAATCGCCACGCTGCTGTCGGCCAGCCACAGTTTGTTATGCATGCGTCGATGTTGCCGGGACAGGTTGAACAGGCGGCCCATGCTGCGCGTCACGCCAGTTTCACGGCCCAGCTCTTGCGGGTTGAACAGGCGGATCTGAATGTTCGGGTGCGCGGCGAGGGTGGCAATGGCTTGATCGAGGCCGTCGCTGGTGGTGTCATCCAGCAGGATGCGCACCCGAACCCCGCGATCTGCCGCCTTGAGCAGTTCGTCGATGAGCGCGCGAGTGCTCAGGCCGTCGTGAACGATGTAGTACTGCAAGTCCAGGCTGGTGCGCGCATTGCGGATCAGCTCGGCCCGGGCCATGAAGGCTTCGGTGCTGTTGGGCAGCAGGCGAAATCCGGAACGGCCTTCGTGGGGCATGGCCATGGACTGTATCGAGCGGCCGAACGCCGAATCCGTGGGCGGCAACGCCTGACTCGGTTCATTGGGAATGCTGACATGGGCACAGCCACTGACGCACAACGCAAATAGCAGACTAAGGGACGACGCCCACGCTCTCTTCAAACTCACCACCCGCACACTTCGATATGGCGATATGACCCTCGAAACCCGATAAAAGTTACGGCAGGCGTGTTACTGCTGGGCGATCAGTTGCGAAATGGTCTCGCCGACGGTGCGCACGGCCGCCTCGACATCAGCCGTGGGCTTGGCGGCGTAGTTCATTCGCAGGCAATTGCGGTACTTGCCGGAGGCGGAAAAAATACTGCCCACCGCGATCTGTACGCCTTGGGGCAGCAATGCCCGATTCAGGCGCTGGGTATCGAAATCCTCGGCCAGCTCGACCCACAACATGAAGCTGCCCTGCGGCCGACTGACCCGCGTGCCCGCCGGGAAGTAACGCGCCACCCAGTCGATCATCAAGTCGCGGCTGCGCTGATACTGGCTGCGCATACGCCGCAGATGCGGTTCGTAATGCCCGCCCTGCAAAAACTCAGCAATCGCCAGTTGCGGTTGCGGCGCGGTGGAACCGGTGCTGATGTATTTCATGTGCAACACCCGCTCAAGGTAGCGCCCCGGTGCAACCCAACCAATGCGCAGCCCCGGCGCCAGCGTCTTGGAAAACGAACTGCACAGCAGCACCCGGCCATCTTCGTCGAAGGACTTGATGGTGCGTGGTCGCGGGTAGGTGTAGGACAGATCGCCATACACATCGTCTTCGATGATCGCTACGTCAAAGCGCTGGGCCAGAGTCAGCAGCGCCTTCTTGCGCGCTTCGGGCATGACGTAGCCCAAAGGATTGTTGCAGCTGGGCGTCAACTGTATGGCTTTGATCGGCCACTGCTCCAAGGCCAGCTCCAGTGCGTCGAGGCTGATCCCGGTCAGCGGATCGGTGGGGATTTCCAGGGCTTTCATGCCCAGGCCTTTGAGGGTCTGCATGGCGCCGAAGAAGCTCGGCGAGTCCACCGCCACGATATCGCCGGGATCACAGATGGCGCGGATGCTGGACGACAGCGCTTCATGGCAGCCGGTGGTGATCACCAGGTCATTGGCGGTGAGGTTGCAGCCCGAATCCAGCAGCAGACGCGCGACCTGCTCGCGAAGTGTCTGGGTGCCGTAGATGTTGTCGTAATACAGACCGGGCATGTCCTGCTTCCGGCTGATCCTTGCCATAGCCCGCAGCAAGGGCCGCAGCGTGGGGCTGGTCACGTCCGGCATGCCCCGTCCCAGTTGCTGGAGCTTGGGATCGGTCTTGGCGCGAATCAGCTCCAGCACCTGATCCCACTGGGAAATATCCACCGGCCGCTGCGCCGGACGACCGATCACCGGCAGCGCCGGAACCGTGCGGCTGGCGGGCACGAAATACCCGGACTTGGGTTTCGGCGCCGCGAGGCCGTTGTCTTCCAGCATTCGATACGCCTGCTGCACCGTGCTCAGGCTGACGCCATGTTCGACACTCAAGGCGCGCACTGAAGGCAGCCGGTCGCCAGGACGATAAAAACCGTTTTCAATCCGCGAGCCGAGTAATTCGGCGAGGTTGACGTAGAGGGTCATGGCGTAATTCCAGCTGCTAAAAAATGAAAACCATACAGATGCGTGAAAATTACAGCATTCAGGACGAGTTTGAAATCATCTGTATGCAAATTAATAGATTTGTTTGGATCTGTAACGGCTTGCCCCGCGCCGCCATCATGTAGCCACAGACAACGTGATGAGGGTTTGAACAATGAACGGGTTCAGTGATGTGCGGTTGGCGCTTTACAGCCAGGAACTGAGTGAAGGGCAAGCAGTTGTCATCAAGACAACTTGCGCACCCAAGCTGAGTCGCTGGGCACTGTATGGCCATCGCTGGACGTCACGCAAAGTGCTGCTGAACCTGACCATGGATGAATTGCAGGATATTGGCATCACGCCGGGGCAAGCAAGGACGGAAGGGTTGAAGCCGTTTTGGCGGGAGTGAGCAAGACTTGTGGGAGCGAGCTTGCTCGCGAATAGGCCAGCACTTTCAGCACATCTGCGCGAGAGGATGATCGACTTCGCGAGCAAGCTCGCTCCCACGGATTTAAAGAATTTCTTTGAACCGATGCCACAACATCCCCAATGCCAGTAGCGGCGAGCGCAAGTGTTTGCCGCCGGGGAAGGTCATGTGCGGGACTTTTGCGAACAAATCGAAGCCATCGCTGTGCTGCCCGGCGATGGCCTCGGCCAACAACTTGCCGGCCAGGTGCGTAGCGTTCAGACCATGCCCGGCATACGCCTGGGCGTAATACACATTGGGCTGATCGGGAAGCCTGCCAATTTGCGGCAGGCGGTTGGCGCCGATGCCGATCATCCCGCCCCATTGATAATCGATCTTCACTCCAGCCAGCTGCGGGAACACCTGAAGCATCTTGGGCTGCATATAAGCCGCGATGTCCTGTGGATCACGCCCGGAGTAATGACAGGCACCGCCGAACAGCAGACGGCGATCCGCCGAGAGGCGGAAGTAATCCACCGTGACGCGCTGGTCGCAGACCGCCATGTTTTGCGGCAACAGGTCATGGGCCTGAGCTTCGCTCAAGGGTTCGGAGGCAATGATGTAGCTGCCAGCGGCCAGGATTTTGCCGCTCAATTGCGGGTTGAGGTCGTTCAGGTAAGCATTGCAGGCCAGCACCAGAGTTTTGGCAGCGACCGAGCCTTGTGCGGTGTGTACTTTAACCTGCGGGCCGTATTCAATCCGGGTCACCGCTGAGTGTTCGAACAGCCGAACGCCCAATGCCTGCGCTGCAGCCGCTTCACCCAGCGCCAGGTTCAGCGGATGCAAATGTCCGGAACCCATGTCGATCATCCCGCCGACATAACGATCTGATCCCACCACGCTGTGCATTTCACTGGCTTGCAGCAATTGCAGATGATGGCGGTAACCGAGGCTGCGCAGCTCTTCGGCGTCTTCGGCCAGACTGACCAGATCGCGCGGTTTGTTGGCGAGATCGCAGTAACCCCAGGTCAAATCGCAGTCGATGGCGTAATGCTCGACCCGCTGGCGCACGATCTCCACGGCTTCCAGCCCCAGCAGTTTCAACTGGCGCACGCCGTCGTTGCCAATCACATTGGCGAACTGCTCAAGGCCATGGCCGACGCCACGAATCAACTGGCCGCCATTACGCCCGCTCGCGCCCCAACCGATCTTGCGCGCTTCGAGCAGCACGACGCTCAGGCCGCGCTCGGCCAGTTCGATGGCGGTGTTGAGCCCGGAAAACCCGCCGCCCACCACGCACACATCAGCCTGCAGCTCGCCCTGCAGCGGCGAATGATCCGCTTGCGGATGGCTGCTGGCGGCGTAATAAGAAGCGACGTGTTCAGCGGTCGCGGCAAAGGGTCGGGCGCGGGCGTCCATGGCGTGGGTTCCGTTGGCGGTATTTGAAAAACTTCACGGAGGATAAGCCGCAGGTTCCGACGCGGGCAAGGATCGGTCCGACGGCGCTGTCCTGAGGTGGGCAACTGAGGCAGAATCGCGCCCATTCACACGGGGTCATCCAGCCAATGAGTTGCAACAGTCAGAAAATCCGCTCGCTGCGTCAGCAGATTCCGTCTTTCGAGTGCGTTCCTGGCTGCCATGACTGCTGCGGGCCGGTGACGACGTCGCCGGAAGAAATGTCCCGCTTGCCGCGCAAGACGGCAGCCGAGCAGGAAGCGGCCATGGATGAACTCAACTGCGTGCATCTGGGCCCCAACGGCTGCACCGTCTACGACGAACGCCCGCTGATCTGTCGCCTGTTCGGCACCACGCCGACGCTGCCATGCCCCAACGGCCGCCGCCCCGTGGAGATGATCCACCCGCGGGTCGAGAAGCAGATTCATGCGTATATGGCTTCGACGCGGCAGGTTTTGGTGTAGTGCGCCCATCAACATGAACCCTGTGGGAGCGAGCTTGCTCGCGAAGGCAATGCAGCGGTAAGGATGGGTAGTGGTTGCACCGGCCTCTTCGCGAGCAAGCTCGCTCCCACAAAATATCCATTGCGTATCGACATCACTCCGCAATCGGCAAATTCAGACTCTCCTTTACCTCTTCCATCACGATATAACTCTTGGACTCGCGCACATGGGGGAGTTTGAGGAGGATGTCGCCCAGCAGCTTGCGGTACGACGCCATTTCCGAAATCCGCGCCTTGACCAGGTAATCGAAGTCGCCTGACACCAGATGGCATTCCAGTACATGGGGCAGTTTCAGCACGGCGCGGCGGAATTCTTCGAAGGTGTCGCCGGATTTGTAATCCAGGCTGATCTCGACGAAAACCAGCAGGCTGGCTTTGAGTGCCTGCGGGTTGAGCCGGGCGTTGTAGCCCATGATGATGCCTTCACGTTCCAGCCTGCGGACCCGCTCCGTGCAAGGCGTGGTGGACAAACCGACGCGTTCGCCCAGCTCGGTGAACGAAATCCGGCCATCGGCTTGAAGGATGCGCAGAATGTTGCGATCGATCTTGTCCAGCTCACGTTTTGACTGATGTTCTGTACGCAAGGGAAACCCCCTCTATCAAAGCGTTCTTTACCGAGAATTTCCGCCGAATATAGGCGTTTATATGGTGAAAAGCACTGCCAGATGCTGCATATACTGCCCACATCCTTGCTTAAAACTTCAAAACGTCAGCGGATATCCGCGATGAGGTCATCGACATGCGCGTTCTGGTCCTTGGTAGTGGTGTGATCGGTACGACAAGTGCCTATTATCTGGCGCGTGCAGGTTTCGAGGTCACGGTTGTCGACCGTCAGCCTGCTGCCGCCATGGAAACCAGTTTCGCCAACGCCGGCCAGGTTTCGCCGGGTTATGCGTCGCCCTGGGCGGCACCTGGCGTGCCGCTCAAGGCCATCAAATGGCTGCTGGAACGCCATGCGCCTCTGGCGATCAAGGCCACTGCCGATATCGATCAGTACCTGTGGATGGCGCAAATGCTGCGCAACTGCACAGCCAGCCGTTATGCGATCAATAAAGAGCGCATGGTGCGCCTGTCCGAATACAGCCGCGATTGTCTTGATGAACTGCGCGCCGAAACCGGCATCGCCTACGAAGGCCGCACGCTGGGCACCACCCAATTGTTCCGCACCCAGGCGCAGCTGGATAACGCTGCCAAGGACATTGCCGTACTCGAACAGTCCGGCGTACCTTACGAATTGCTCGACCGCGCCGGCATCGCCCGGGTCGAACCGGCCTTGGCCAGCGTGACCAATATCCTCGCCGGTGCATTGCGCCTGCCCAATGACCAGACAGGCGATTGCCAGCTGTTCACCACCCGTCTCGCCGAGATGGCGGTGAACCTGGGCGTCGAGTTCCGCTTCAATCAGTCCATCGAGCGCATCGATTTTGCCGGTAACCGCGTCAATGGCGTGTGGATCGATGGCAAGCTGGAAACGGCTGATCGCTACGTGCTGGCGCTGGGCAGTTATTCGCCGCAGTTGCTCAAGCCGCTGGGCATCAAGGCGCCGGTTTATCCGCTCAAGGGTTACTCGCTGACCGTGCCGATCACCAATCCGGCCATGGCGCCGACGTCGACGATTCTCGACGAGACCTACAAGGTCGCGATCACCCGTTTCGACAACCGCATCCGCGTCGGCGGCATGGCGGAAATCGCCGGTTTCGATCTGTCGCTCAATCCTCGTCGGCGCGAAACGCTGGAGATGATCGTTGGCGACCTCTATCCTCAAGGCGGTGATCTGACCCAGGCCAGTTTCTGGACGGGCCTGCGTCCGACCACGCCGGACGGCACGCCGATTGTCGGCGCCACGCCGTTCAGCAACCTGTTTCTCAATACCGGCCACGGCACACTGGGCTGGACAATGGCCTGTGGTTCGGGCCGTTTGCTGGCCGATCTGATCTCGCGCAAAACGCCGCAGATCAGTGCCGAAGGCCTGAATATTTATCGTTACGGCAATACCAAGGAGATCGCCCAACATGTCAATCCAGCGCCAGCTCACTAACGAGCGCATGAGCCAGGTCGTGGTCAACAACGGCACCGTGTATCTGTCCGGTCAAGTGGGCGACGATATGACCGCCGGGATCGAGCAGCAGACCCGCGAGACGCTCAACAGCATCGAGCGCTTGCTGGATCTGGCCGGCACTGACAAAAGCCGCATCCTGTCAGTGACGATCTACCTTAAAGACATCGACGCCCACTTCGCCGGCATGAACAGCGTGTGGGACACCTGGCTGCCAAAAGGCGTTGCGCCAGCGCGTGCCACGGTTGAAGCCAAACTGTGCGAGCCGGAAATTCTGGTGGAGTTGTCAGTGATTGCCGCGTTGCCGTAAACAACAAATCCGCTGGAGCGGGGCTTGCCCGCAAATCGGCCGTAGGAGCGACTTTAGTCGCGAAGGCGTGAATTGCCTTCCCGGCTAAAGCCGGTCCCACACCAAGCCTCCAACAATCCTAACCTACCTATCAGAACCCCATCATGCGTCCAGCTCGCGCCTTAATCGATCTTCAAGCCCTGCGTCACAACTACCGGCTCGCCCGCCAGGCCACGGGAGCCAAGGCGCTCGCGGTGATCAAGGCCGATGCTTATGGTCATGGCGCGGTACAAGTCGCCCAGGCCCTGGAGGCCGAGGCCAACGGTTTCGCCGTGGCTTGCATCGAAGAAGCGCTGGAACTGCGCGAAGCGGGGATTCGCGCGCCGATCCTGCTGCTGGAAGGCTTTTTCGAGGCCGATGAACTGGCGCTGATCGTCGAGCATGATTTCTGGTGTGTGGTGCATTCGTTGTGGCAACTTGAAGCCATCGAACAGGCCAGCTTGCGCAAGCCGATCACTGCCTGGCTCAAGCTGGATTCGGGCATGCACCGCGTTGGCCTGCACCCCAAGGATTTCCGGGCCGCTTATCAGCGCCTGCTGGCCAGCGGCAAAGTGGCGAAGATCGTCCTGATGAGTCACTTCGCCCGCGCTGACGAACTGGACAATCCGTGCAGTCAGGACCAATTGGCGGTGTTCGAAGCCGCACGCCAGGGTTTGGCCGCCGAAATCAGCCTGCGCAATTCACCGGCCGTGCTTGGCTGGCCGAATATGCCCAGCGACTGGATTCGCCCCGGCATCATGCTCTACGGCGCGACACCCTTCGATCAGCCGCAGGTGCTGGCCGATCAGTTACAGCCGGTCATGACCCTGGAATCGAAAGTGATCTGCGTGCGCGAGTTGCCAGCCGGTGAACCGGTCGGTTACGGCGCGGCATTTATCACCGAGCGCGCCAGTCGTGTCGGCGTGGTCGCCATGGGTTATGCCGACGGCTATCCGCGCGAGGCGCCCACCGGCACGCCGGTCTGGATTGACGGCCAGCCGAGCCAACTGTTGGGTCGGGTGTCCATGGACATGCTGTGCGTCGATCTGACCCATTTGCCCCAGGCCGGGCTGGGCAGTCGCGTCGAGCTGTGGGGCAAGAACGTTCTGGCCAGTGATGTGGCCGCCCGCGCCGGAACCATCCCCTATCGGATTTTCTGCAACCTGCGCCGGGTGCCAAGGCTCTATCAGAACGCCTGATGCCCCGTGGGACCGGCTTCAGCCGGGAAAGCAGAAACACAATGCCACTGAATGTGCCGGCCTATTTCCCGGCTAAAGCCGGTCCCACGAAGCCGCTAGTCTCCTCAGTCAGTCCCTTGCCCGTCGAAGTGTTGTAAATACTGAACGCTGTTGCCATCATGGCGTTCATCTCGACCTTACCAGACTGAATCAGGAGGACTGCCGCATTGGACGTCGGTGAACGACTGCAATCCATTCGTAAACTCAAGGGCCTGTCCCAGCGCGAACTCGCCAAGCGAGCCGGCGTGACCAACAGCACTATTTCCATGATCGAAAAAAACAGCGTAAGCCCATCGATCAGTTCCCTGCGGAAAGTGCTCGGCGGTATTCCGATGTCCATGGTGGAGTTCTTTTCCGAAGAGCTTGAGCAAGAAAATCCGACGCAAGTGGTTTACAAGGCCAGCGAGCTGATCGATATCTCGGACGGCGCGGTCACCATGAAACTGGTGGGCAAGGCGCACCCGAGCCGCTCAATCGCATTCCTCAACGAAATTTATCCGCCGGGTGCCGATACCGGCATCGAGATGCTGGTTCATGAAGGTGAAGAAACCGGCATCCTCGTCGAAGGACGACTGGAACTGGTGGTCGGCCTGGATACGTATATTCTCGAAGCAGGCGACAGCTACTATTTCGAGAGCACCAAACCGCATCGTTTTCGCAATCCGTTTGATGTTCCGGCGCGACTAATCAGCGCAGCTACACCGGCCAATTTCTAAGATGAGCACGCGGATCGCCCCGTAGCTACGGGGCAGCGACAAATGCGCCGGAAACGCTAGACTGTCAGGGAATAACCCTTCTTGTTATAAGGGTGTTTCGGACTGACAGGCTAAACGCTATACTTGCGCCCGCCTGCTAAACCGTGGCTGCGGGCGTGAATAGTCACCATGAGGGTGTAAGCGTGAACCTAACTAATAAGATTCTGGCAGTTGCTGCTACGTTGACTTTTTGGGCGTTCTCCGCTCAGGCAGCAACCAATGACGAAATCGCTAAACGGCTGGAGCCGGTGGGCCAGGTTTGCGTTCAGGGCAAGGAATGCGCAGGGATGGAAGTCGTGGCTTCAGCGGGTGGCGCCGGTGGTGCCAAGTCGCCGGATGACGTGATCGCCAAACACTGCAATGCGTGTCACGGCACCGGTCTGCTGAACTCGCCGAAAATCGGTGACGCTGCAGCCTGGAAAACCCGCGCCGACAAAGAGGGCGGTGTTGACGGCCTGCTGGCCAAGGCCATTACCGGCATCAATTCCATGCCGCCAAAAGGCACCTGCGCCGACTGCTCGGATGACGATCTCAAAGGCGCCATCCAGAAGATGTCCGGGCTGAAATAAGCTGGCATCAGCAACGTCGCAAATACCGTGGGAGCTTGCTTGCGGAGGCAGCATTTCAGCCAACAAAAAATGTTGGCGGAATGAGCATCGCGAGCAAGCTCGCTCCCACAACAGTTCGTGTCTGCAGCGACGCCTTCCCGGATAAATCCGGTCCTACCAGATGACCGCATTTCACTTGTGGGAGCAAGCTTGCTTGCGAAGGCGTCCGGGAAGCTTGCAAAGATGTCGAACGGGCAAATGTCTTCGCGAGCAAGCTCGCTCCCACACAAGCCATCTCCCACAAGTTGTCAGTCAGTCCGGAATAGCCCGCGAAGTGCTGTTTTGCGCTCCGCCATCGGCAATCCTCCCAAGCGTTCCACCTCCGCATAAAACGCCGTCCAATCCCCATTGACCTGTTTGAACAGCGCTGCAAACGCCGGCACCCATTGGTCATAAAGTCCGAAGGGCAGCAGCTTGGCGTTGTTCAGCGGTGCATTGATCCACGCGTCATAGCGCTTGTCGCCAGCCCATTGGGTATCACGCAGTGCGCGGTAATTTTTGCGCAGCAATTCGAATTCCGCCGCTTTGCCTTCGCGCATCTGCTCAGCATTCAAGGTCTGGCTGTAGAGCCGCTTCAGGCGTTCCCGTGTGTCGAGCACCAACTGCGTGAACTGATCGCGCTGCCTGGATTGCGACAGGCGCTCGGCAGGCAAGCCTCGTGCGGCGCGCCATTGGCGAGTGCCTTCCTGTTCGACAAAGCTGGCGAAAGACTCATTGAACTCGCTGTCGTCCTTCACGTAGAACTGCTGATGCGCCAGCTCATGGAAGATCAAGGTCGCCAGGCGTTCATCACCCCAGCCCAGCATTGAGCTGAGGATCGGATCGTCAAACCAGCCCAGAGTCGAATAAGCCTCGACACCGCTGACGTACACATCCTGCCCGGCCTGACGCTGCAACGCCGCCGCGCCGCGGGCCTCGCCGACGCTGTAATAGCCGCGATACGCCACACATCCGGCAATCGGGAAGCAATGGGTGACCGGTTCCAGCGAGAACTCGCCCGTGGCGAACACATTCCACACTACGTACGGGCGGCCCAGGTCGGCATAAAGGCGATAGCTGCGATTGTCCGGCAGGCGTAACTGACGGCTGGCGAAGGTCCGGGCTTCCTGCGACTGCTCCAGCATCTGGCGCAGACGCGGGCTGCGCGTCGGATCGGCAATGACTTGCGTCACCGGCTGCCTGGCGCGCAGCAACTGCAACTGACCGCTCACCAGCTGGTCGTAATAATTGACGCTGGAACAGCCGCCGAGCAACAGGAATGCCATTAACGGCAAGCTGCGCGTCAGGTGGGAAAGGGTAATACTGGGCATGGACCGCCTCAACATTCGAAACATCACGCGTTATGCCGGACAGCACTGCCGTTGCGCAACTATCATCGCTGTCCGTCCATACGGAGCCAACCATGCGCAACCTTTCGATCATCCTCGCCCTGACCGCCTTGACCGCATGTGCCGGACCCATGCCAGCGGTGGACCCGCAACAAGCCTGGGTCGATATGCGCACCATCACCGGCAAGATGGTGATGGCCGATAAAGTCGACGGCGTCACCACCTATGACGGTCGCTACTTCCAGGTTTCGCCCGGTAGCCACGAGCTTCAAGTGCGCTATGACTACGAAATCAATTACGGCGGTTTCAGCGCGATGAGCGACGATTTAACGGAGCTGACCTGTTACATCGACCTGAAATACGACCACTTCGCGGCGGGGCAACGCTACATGATCGAGGTGCGCTCGATGCACAATTCCATCACTGCCTGGCTGTTCGACGCGCAGCGCAATGAGCTGGTCGAGCAAGAGGAAGCACACTGCATCTAGCGATCATTTTTCTGATAGATGATTTTTTTCGTGCCGTTGTCGCACGTACCGACGACCATATTCTGATCATGGACTTCGTCATTGCTGACGATTTCCAAAGTGTAGGAATTGACGTTGTTGGCCTGGATCTTGGCTTCGATCTCGGCCTTCAGCTCTTCGCATGATTTAGGTGCAGCCAGGACGCCGGTGGCCATTACTGTCCCTATCACGGCTAATGCAAAACGTTTCATGCTCGACTCCTTCGATACGGTCCGCAGCGGGACATCAGGCAGATTACCGCGCCAGCGCTGCAGTGATTCATAGACCTCAACGCACCCGTGCAAGTTCGTTCTACGTTGGTCGCGCGGGTCGAACTTCTGGGCGCAAGGTCTATCAGAGCGGGACGACCATCCGACAGCGAGTAGTAATGAATTCTTCTTTTATCCAGTGGGTTATCCAATATAAAGACGCTCTGACGGTCATGATCAGCATCGGTACGCTGATCGTCTGGGTCATGTACGCACAGTTACTGCTGAACAATTACCGCCGCCAGCGCAGGCCGCGCATCATCATCAATCGTGGCGCTGGCAAAGGCATCGGTTCGCTGTGCCTGATCAGCAACATGAGCGCCGAACCGATCTTCATCAATCAAATCGTGCTGCTGCTCGACACCAATCAGGGCCGGCTGTGCTGCGACGTCACCGATATCCGCGAAGAGAGCAAAGGCGAGATTGATCAGGATCTGGTCCTGCATAACGCAACGCGCCAAGGCCCGCTCGGAACGGGGGATTTCACTCATATCGGCACGTTCGGTGCCTTGATTCAACGCCTGGCCACGCTTCACGCAATCCCGATGACCGGCCATTTACCAGGCGACGACTGGACCTTTTCCGGTCTGGAAATTCGGGTCATTGCCTTCTATGGCTCGGACGAGGACCCCGTCGGTGCATCACGAACGTTCCGCTTGGGTGAAGCCGGTGAAGGCGGCTGCGAGTTGGCCGCTCACATGCGCGAGAGCCGCCAGTACACGTCCTGGGGACAGCGTCGGGAAGTGCGACGTCACTGGATGATGGACGTCGAGGGATAAAAAATGACCCGGTCGGCTTAGCTGAGCGGGTCATCGAGTGCTACGGAGCCAATCAGCTGATCAACGTCGCGTCCAACGTGATTTTGGCGTTCAGGACTTTGGAAACCGGGCAGCCTTCTTTAGCCATGGCGGTCAGTTTGTCGAACTGCTCCTGAGTCGCGCCCGGCACTTTGGCCTTGAGGGTCAGGTGTACCGCAGTGATGGCGAAGCCGCCGTCGACCTGGTCGAGGGTCACGTCAGCGGTGGTGTCGATGCTTTCTGCGGTCAGGTTTTCGCCGCCGAGGATCATCGAGAGCGCCATGGAGAAGCAGCCCGCGTGAGCTGCGCCGATCAATTCTTCAGGGTTGGTGCCTTTGCCGCCTTCGAAACGGGCTTTGAAGCCATATGGGGCTTCGCGCAGAACACCGGTTTCAGTCGAGATGCTGCCGATACCGGTTTTCAGGTCACCTTCCCAATGGGCGGATGCTTTCTTGACGATGCTCATGATGTCTCCTCATGGATGCGTGCGAGGTTTCGCACATGGACGAAGGTTCTGAGGATAGCTGGCTTTATAAAGTTCAACGTAGAGGAAAAACCTAGCTATTTAGTAGGATATTTCCTGTCTGGGCATTGAATCTGGAGCATATGCCCTCATTTTCATTCACAGCTGTGGGCTTTTGGTCATCTGCGTCCCATGGGCCAGGCCTGCAAAACCACTGATGAGGAGATGTAGCGGCCTATGAAACGTCTTGCCGATGTAAAAATCTCAGTCCTGGATCTGGTGCCCGTGCGCCACGATAAAGGCCCCGCAGAATCCCTGCGCAACTCGCTGGATCTGGCGCAACACGTCGAAAAACTCGGTTACAACCGCTTCTGGGTGGCCGAGCACCACAACATGGATGGCATCGCCAGTTCCGCAACCGCCGTGTTGCTGGGCTATCTGGCGGGCGGCACCTCGACGATTCGTGTCGGCGCTGGTGGCATCATGCTTCCCAACCACGCGCCACTGGTGATTGCCGAACAGTTTGGCACCTTGGCGAGCCTGTATCCCGGCCGCATCGATCTGGGCCTTGGCCGCGCGCCGGGTTCCGATCAGCAGACCGCACGCGCCCTGCGTCGGGAACGCTCCGGCAGCGCCGATGACTTCCCGGAAGACGTTAGCGAACTGATGGCTTTCCTTGGCCCGCGCACGCCGGATCAACGCGTAATCGCGGTACCGGGTTCTGGCACCAATGTGCCGATCTGGTTGCTGGGTTCGAGTCTGTTCAGCGCGCAACTTGCCGGGCAGCGCGGTTTGCCGTACGCCTTCGCCTCGCACTTCGCCCCGCGTTACATGCACGAAGCGATTCGCGTCTATCGCAATCACTTCCAGCCTTCGGCGGTACTCGACAAGCCGTACGTGATGCTCGGGATTCCCTTGGCCGCCGCCGACACCGATGAACACGCCGAATACCTGGCGACCTCGGTGTATCAACGCATCCTGGCGCTGATGCGCGGCCAGTCGCTGATGCAGCGTCCACCAGTAAAGAGCATGGAAGGCCTGTGGCTGCCCCATGAACGCGAAGCAGTGGGTGATTTCCTCGGTCTGGCGATGGTCGGCGGCCCGGAAAAAATCCGCGCCAAGCTGGATGTGCTGCTGGAACAGACCGATGCGGATGAGCTGATCTTCACCTGCGACATGTACGATCACGCCGATCGGTTGCGCTCGTATGAAATCCTTGCGGAGACTGCACGCGGCTGACAGCCCTATTGGAGCGAGGCTCGCCCGCGAAGGCGGTGGTTCTGACCCGGAAAATTTAGAGGCTGTTCCGGCCTCTTCGCGGGCAAGCCTCGCTCCCACGGGTTACTGCATAAAAAAACCGACTTCAACGAGTCGGTTTTTTTGTGTTCCGCAATCTGATCAGCCGCGCTGATACACGATTTCCCTGGCGCCGCCATCACAGCTGCCGACAACTTTCTTGTCGGTCACGCTGCCTTTTTCGACGACTTCAAGCGTGTAGGACGTAGCGCCGTTTGCTTTGATCTTTGCGTCGATTTCCGCTTTCACGTCATCGCATGGCTTACCGGCAGCCATTGTGGTGCCAGCAATGCTCAACAGACCTACCGCCAACAGTAACTTCTTCATTGGTCTCACTCCTTCGTCAGCCAAAACAGGTCGCTTCAGCACAGTACACAGCACCTGGAAGGACCTGAACACATTAGCCACGCCAACGATTTCGCGACAGCGGGCGGAGCTTATGGCATTGCGCCAGCGTAAAAGTTCAGGCCGGATCAGCTATTGACGATGCGAAAGCCGACTTTGATGGTGACCTGGTAGTGAGCGACCTTGCCGCCCTCGATGTGACCACGGGTTTCCAGGACTTCAAACCACTCCAGGTGCTGAAGGCTTTTGCTTGCCTCGGCCAGAGCGTTGTTGATCGCGTCTTCGATAGTGGTGGTCGACGAGCCAACCAGCTCGATCTTCTTATACGTGTGGTGATCAGTCATGGCAGTTCTCCGAAAAGGGTCAATACGAGCGTAGCAGTGATCACGCTCCATACCTCTGTGGGGAATTTCTGCGGAAAAGTTCAGCGAATTCCGAAAACAGCACCGCACTTTCTGAAAGCGCTGTAGTCGGAAACAACACACGCCACTCACCTTGCAGGAGAAACACCATGGCTAGTAATTCACTCAGTAAAGCCTCGTTGAAAAGCATGGAAGCGGAAATCGAAAGTCTGCTCAAGTCCCTCGAAAGCCTGAAATCGGATGCTTCGGACGAGTCGCGCAGAACGCTGAAAAGCCTGAAAGCCAACGCGGAAAGTGCCTTGAGCCATTCGCGCAGCCTGCTCAGCGACGTGTACGAAGACGTCAAGGTCAAGACTCGCGAAACCAGCGTTGCGACCCGTGACTACGCTCAAGAACACCCATGGACTACCGCTGGCGTAGCCGTTGGTGCAGTTGGCCTGCTGGCCGCTTACCTGCTGTGCAAACGCGGTAACTGATCGGTCGTTATTGCGGGTTCCCCGAACGCCTCAGCTCATTTTTTAGCCACTTCGCTAGTGATTGAGCGCGCCCGTCAACGGCACGTTTGGGGACCCACAACGCCAGTTGCGCCGGGGTTTCGCTGAAACCCCACGGCGCGACCAGGCGTCCCGCCTTAAGGTCATCTGCAACCAACGGTTCAGGTGCAATCGCAACACCCAGGCCCGCAACGGCCGCCTCAAGCAAATAATACAAATGCTCAAACCCTTGCCCATATCGCAGCGTTTGCGGATCGATGCCGTTTTGCTGCGCCCAGCTGGGCCAGGCTTGCGGGCGCGACGTGGTCTGCAGCAAAGTTTCGTCGAGCAACACCTTGGCCGGCGCATCCTGCAAGCGTTCAAAGTGGGCGAAGCGCGGACTCAATACCGGACCAATCCGCTCGCTGGCCAGCTCGAAGACCTGCATGTCCGCCGGCCATGGCGGTTCGGCGAAAATCAGCAGCGCATCGAGCCCGGGACGACGCGGATCGAGATCGCCTTCCCCGGCCGACAAATGCAGCCGCAGGTCCGGCAGCTCGGCGTTCAGTCGTCCGAGCCTGGGGATGAACCACCGCGCCAGCAAGCTTCCCGAACAGCCCAGCACGAACGGCGCGTCCGCTCCACCCTGGCTTAATTCAGCGCAAACACTGCGCAGGCGGTCGAAGGCATCACTGCTGGCGTCGCGCAGTCGAATTCCGGCATCTGTGAGTTTCAGGCCACGCCCGTCCTTGATAAACAGCACCACGCCCAAGTGCTCTTCGAGGACTTTCAACTGGCGGCTGACTGCGCCGTGCGTGACGTGCAGCTGTTCAGCCGCCTGACTGACGCTGTTCAGACGGGCTGTCGCTTCGAAAGCGCGCAGGGCGTTGAGGGGAGGAAGATCGCGGCTCATGGTATCTGTGAGTTTTCCTGACAGGTTACGTCGATCTTATCGGTTTTCATCCGGGCTGGCGCTGGTTAAAGTGTGTTCATTGCCGATTCGGCTCCCTCATTCGCTCAACGACCTGGAGGTCCCATGACCCAGTCCAAATTCAGCGCTGGCCCAGATGCAAACGGCCTGTTCGGCTCCTTCGGCGGCCGCTACGTTGCAGAAACCCTGATGCCGCTGGTTCTCGATCTGAACCGCGAATACGAAGCCGCCAAGGCCGACCCTGAATTCCTTGAGCAGCTGGCCTACTTTCAGCGCGATTACATCGGTCGCCCGAACCCGCTGTATTTCGCCGAGCGCCTGACCGAGTTCTGCGGCGGCGCGAAAATCTACTTCAAGCGCGAAGAGCTCAATCACACCGGCGCGCACAAGATCAATAACTGCATCGGCCAGGTTCTGCTCGCCATGCGCATGGGCAAAAAACGCCTGATCGCTGAAACCGGCGCAGGCATGCACGGCGTGGCGACTGCCACCGTTGCGGCGCGTTTCGGTTTGCCGTGCGTGATCTACATGGGCGCCACCGACATCGAGCGCCAACAGGCCAACGTGTTCCGCATGAAGCTGCTGGGCGCCGAAATCGTCCCGGTGACCTCCGGTACCGGAACCCTGAAAGACGCGATGAACGAAGCGCTGCGCGACTGGGTAACCAACGTCGATGACACCTTTTACCTGATCGGCACCGTCGCCGGTCCGCACCCGTACCCGGCCATGGTCCGCGACTTCCAGTCGATCATCGGTAAGGAAACCAAAGTGCAGATGCAGGAGAAGGAAGGCCGCCTGCCGGACAGTCTCATTGCTTGCGTCGGTGGCGGTTCCAACGCCATGGGCCTGTTTCATCCGTTCCTCGATGACGCCAGCGTGGAAATCGTCGGCGTGGAAGCCGGCGGTCACGGTGTGGACACCGACAAGCACGCCGCCAGCCTGAACGGCGGTGTTCCCGGCGTGCTGCACGGCAACCGCACCTATCTGCTGCAAGACACCGACGGCCAGATCACCGACGCGCATTCCATTTCCGCCGGTCTGGACTACCCAGGCATCGGCCCGGAACACGCGTTCCTGCATGAAGTGAAGCGTGTCGAATACGTCAGCATCACCGATGAAGAAGCGCTCGAAGCCTTCCATCATTGCTGCCTGCTCGAAGGCATTATCCCGGCGCTGGAAACCGCCCACGCGCTGGCTGAAGCCATGAAGCGCGCCACCAACCTGCGCGACGATCACCTGATGGTGGTGTGCCTGTCCGGCCGTGGCGATAAAGACATGCAAACCGTCATGAATCACATGGCCGCCGCTGAAAAGAATCAGGAGATCCTGGCATGAGCCGCCTCGAACAACGTTTTGCCCAGCTGAAAACCGAAGGCCGCGCCGCCCTGGTGACGTTCATCACCGCTGGGGATCCTGGCTATGACACTTCGCTGAAAATCCTCAAGGGTTTGCCAGCGGCAGGCGCTGACGTGATCGAGCTGGGCATGCCCTTCACCGATCCGATGGCGGACGGTGTTGCCATTCAGCTCGCCACGCTGCGCGCTCTGGATGCCGGGCAAACACTGCCGAGAACCCTGAAGATGGTTGAAGAATTCCGCATCGACGATCAGACCACGCCAATCGTGCTGATGGGTTATTACAACCCGATCCACCGGTTTGGCGTTGAGGCCTTTGTCGCCGCAGCCAGGCAAGCGGGCGTTGATGGCTTGATCATCGTTGACCTGCCACCTGAGCATGACGCTGAACTGGCCACTCCGGCGCAGGCATCCGGCATCGACTTCATTCGTCTGACCACGCCAACCACCGACGACGTGCGCCTGCCGCGCGTGCTGGAGCGCAGCTCCGGTTTCGTCTACTACGTGTCGGTTGCCGGTGTGACGGGCGCGGGCTCGGCCACCACGCAACACGTCGAAGGCGCCATCGAACGTCTGCATCGCCATACCAGTCTGCCGATTTGCGTCGGTTTCGGTATCCGCACGCCCGAGCAAGCCGCCGCAATCGCGCGCCTGGCAGACGGTGTTGTGGTCGGTTCGGCACTGGTTGATCAAATCGCCAACGCCGCTTCACCGGAGCAGGCGGTGGACGGCGTATTGAGCTTGTGCGCCGCGCTGTCGCAAGGCGTGCGTAACGCTCGAATCAGCTAAAGGTAAAGTTCCTGATACAAAGGAATCAACGCCTGGGCGCAGGTTCCAAGTAGTTAGGCAAAGGGGTTCAAGGCTGATGTCTTGAACCCCTTTTTGCTGACTTGAATTATCCAGGAGCTACACATGAAACTGCCGAACCGTTTGATTGCAGGGCTGGGCATCTTGATGATCAGCGCCAGTCCGCTGTTGCAAGCAGCGCCGCAAGATCAGCGCGGTGACCATGACGATAACCGTCCGGGCCAGCAACAAGGCCAGGGTCCGCAGAACAATGGCGGACACGATCAGGGCAACGGCAAAAACAATGGCCGCGGTAACGATAACCGTCCGCAGCAGCAAGCCCATCAGGACAACCGTGGCGGCAATCGCCCGCCCGAGAATTTTGATGACGTGCGCCACACCATTCAGCAACACCGCGACGTGATCGGCCGTGGCAAGCCGCTGCCGCCGAACATCCACGTGGTCAAAGGCCATCGCCTGCCGCCAGGCTACGGCAAACGCCTCGACGCGCGTTCGCTGCAACACCTGCCGCATTACGAAGGCTACGAATGGCGCCGCACCGGCACCGATATCGTGCTGATCGCCGTGGGTACCGGGATTGTCTATGCGATTCTGGACGGTGTTCTTAACTGATCATCTGAGGCCTCTTCGGGGACAAGTCCCCTCCTACCGGGTTGTATAGCGTTCGGTAGGACCGGACTTGTCCGCACAATTTTGAAATCGGCGCGATCCTGTGGGACCTGATTTATCCGGGAAGACGCCGGTGCAGACAATACATCAGCGCTTGAACATCCCCACATCCAAAGGCCGCACAGCCCCCATCCACAGGGCATGCTCGGTATGGTCCGCCAGATCATCGCCGGTCAGCGGATGAATCAGCACCACCAACCCCTGACGATTCAGCGACAACCACAGCATCAGGTCCGCGAACTGCCCGTGATCGAAAGCCAGCTGGCAGCTCCAGTCCACATGCGGACCGACCAGCCGCTCGTGAATCCGCCCCATCTTCACCCCGAACCGCTCAGCCGCTGCCTCGCATAAGGTGCGCGCGTGTTCGATGGTGTCTGCGTCGAAATAGACATGGGCGTGATAGCCCTGAATCTCTGGCATTTGCCTGGTCTCCCCTGGAAATTGGCTGAACGCTGCATACCGCTGCGAGTCTGAATCTTTGCGAGAGTTATCCACAGACCTGGATCAATTCCTATGAAGAATGCAGAAACGCCTGTCACAAAAATCGTCCTGTTCGGCGCGCTCAGCAGCCTGGGCAGCGCGCTGATGGCTGAAATGCTGCGCCGCCAGCATGAAGTCATCGCCATTCTCGACGACCTGAACGCTCTGGCGCCACGACCGGGATTGCGTAGCAAAGTCGGCAGCCTGTTCGATGCCGAGCGCGTCAGTGAAAGCATAGCGGGCGGCTCGGCGGTGATTTGTCTGCTGGATGCCAAGGTCTTGCCGGTCGGCGCAGAACATCACCGGCCTGACCGCGATCTGGATCTTCTGGAGCAGACGCGCGCCACGCAAACCTTGCTCGCCTGCATGCAGCGCATGGACATCAAGCGCTTGATCCTGGTGGGTGATTTTGCCGGCATGGACGACTCACTGCCGATGTTCCAGTCCCTGCGCGCCAGCGAGGTGAACTGGACACTGGTCAACGCCCCGCAAGGCGTCGCGGGCTTGAGCATCGAGCACTTCAGCCAGGTCAGCAGCACCCTCGAACCCGGACTGGCCGAACCACTGGAACGCCTGGCGCGCGTAGCAGCGGGGATCGCCGATGAATTGCGGTTGAATCTGCATGTGCGCGAGTTGGTGAATTTTGTGGTGTGACTTCTTACACCGCAATTGAAGGCAACGGCCGTCCCGCCAATCCATCCCCACTGCGCGCTTGTTCACTGGCCAGCCAGTCCACGAACTGCTGCACCACCTGCACGCGGCGTTTGCGTTGCGGCAGGACGACGTAATAGCCGAAACCGGAAATAGCCGAAGCAGCAATGGGTCGGCAGAGCAGCGCCTGATCAATCAGCGCGTCGACCAGATGCCGCCAGCCGATGGCCACGCCTTGCCCGGCAATCGCTGCCTGGATCAGCAGCGTGTAGTTATCGAAGCGCAACTGGCCGGGCGCCGGGGCCTGCGGGATGTTGAGGGCGCGGAATACGCCGGCCCAGTCAAACCAGTTGCTGCTGCCTTCGCCGCGTAAGTGCAGCAGCGGAAACTCGCGCAATACGTTGGTCGGCAGCGGCGGCTCGCGACCGGCCAGCAATTGCGGGCTGCACACCGGGAACACTTCTTCGCTGAACAACCAGCGACTTTCGCCTTGTTTGAAGCGCCCGTCGCCGAACAGGATCGCCACGTCGATATCGGCGCGCAGCATGCTGTGCGTGCGCTCGCTGGTGACCAGGCTGACGTCCACATCCGGATTGGCTTTATGAAACCGGTGCAGGCGCGGCATCAGCCAATAAGCGGCGAAGGCGAAGTCGGTGGCGACCTGCAACACCTCGTGCTGGCTCTGATGGGTTATCGCGACCAGCCCGCTGTCCATCGATTGCAATCCGGTCTGCACATGGCTGAACAGCACTTCGCCCGCTTCGGTCAGCTCGATGCCGCGATAGATGCGGTCGAACAGCCGCGTCGCCAGTTGTTCTTCCAGACGCTTGATCTGCTGGCTGACCGCTGGCTGAGTGGTGCCCAACTCGATTGCCGCAGCGGTAAAGCTGCGTAAACGAGCGGCAGCTTCGAAGGCGCGGAGCAGATCCAGCGACATATCACCAAGGGCTTCAAACATAAGCTGGGCTTATCCTAGGTATTGTTTTGCATGGGCTTTACCATAACGGCCATGGGTCCCATCCTCAAGCGCAGCACTTTCGCATAAATATTCACTATGGGATGCCGCGAACTACATGAAGCGCAAAAACATACTTTTTATCATGGCCGATCAAATGGCCGCGCCGATGTTGCCGTTCTACGCTTCGTCTCCTGTCAAAATGCCCAACTTGAGTCGCCTCGCCGCTGAAGGCGTGGTGTTTGACGCTGCTTATTGCAACAGCCCGCTGTGCGCACCATCGCGTTTCACTCTGGTGAGCGGCCAGCTCCCGAGCAAGATTGGCGCCTACGACAACGCTGCGGATTTCCCCGCCGATGTCCCGACTTACGCACATTACCTGCGTCGCCTTGGCTACAAGACGGCGTTGTCCGGCAAGATGCACTTCTGCGGCCCGGATCAACTGCATGGCTACGAAGAACGTCTGACCAGCGACATTTATCCGGCCGATTACGGCTGGTCGGTGAACTGGGATGCGCCGGACGTGCGCCCGACCTGGTATCACAATATGGCGTCGGTGCTGCAAGCCGGGCCGTGCGTGCGGACCAATCAGCTGGATTTCGACGAAGAAGTGGTCTTCAAGGCCCAACAGTATTTGTTCGATCACGTGCGCAACGATGGCGATCAGCCGTTTTGCCTGACCGTTTCCATGACCCATCCGCACGATCCGTACACCATTCCGAAACCGTTCTGGGACCTGTACAGCGACGAAGAAATCCCGCTGCCGGAATTCCAGCCGGATCAAGCCGATCAGGACCCGCACTCCCAGCGCCTGATGAAAGTCTATGATCTGTGGGACAAGCCGCTGCCGGATGACAAGATTCGCGATGCGCGACGGGCTTATTTCGGTGCGTGCAGCTACATCGACAGCAACGTCGGCAAGCTGGTGCAGACCCTTGAAGAATGCGGCCTCGCCGAAGACACCATCATCGTGTTCTCCGGCGATCACGGCGACATGCTCGGCGAGCGCGGCCTCTGGTACAAAATGCACTGGTTCGAGATGTCAGCGCGGGTGCCGATGCTGGTGTATTCGCCAGGTCAGTTCAAAGCCGGGCGGGTGAGTGCTGCGGTTTCTACCGCCGACCTGTTGCCGACGTTCGTGGCCATGGCCGAAGGTGAGCTCAATGCAGGCTTGCCGCTGGATGGCCGCTCGCTGCTGCCGCATTTGCTCGGTGAAGGCGGGCATGATGAAGTGTTCGGCGAATACATGGCCGAAGGTACCAACAGCCCGTTGATGATGATTCGTCGCGGCGCTTACAAATTTATTTATTCGGAGCAGGACCCGTGCCTGCTGTTCGATATTCATAACGATCCAAAAGAGCGGGAAGAGCTGAGCCAGTCGGCCACTCACCAGCAACTGTTCAATGATTTCCTGGCCGAAGCACGGGCTAAGTGGGATATACCGGCGATACACCATCAGGTGCTCGCCAGCCAACGCCGGCGGCGCTTTGTCGCTGAGTCGCTGGCACTCGGCAAGCTGAAGAGTTGGGATCACCAGCCGCTGGTAGACGCCAGTCAGCAGTACATGCGCAACCATATCGATCTAGACGATCTGGAGCGCAAGGCACGTTATCCACAACCTTGACCCTGCCAAAAAAAACGAGAACCTAGGGGAAGTTAATGAAGACGATATCCACAACACTTGCAATGGGTGTCCTGGCGCTTAGCAGCTGGTCGGCGTTTGCGGCCGATGAAAGTTGCAGCACCGTGAAGATGGCCGATCCGGGCTGGAGCGATATTGCGGCCACCAACGCCATCGCCGGTATTCTGCTCGAAGGCATGGGCTATAAGGCCAAGGTCGACACGCTGGCGGTGCCAATTGCCTACGGCGGCCTGAAGGACGGCAAGATTGATGTCTTCCTCGGCAACTGGATGCCTGCGCAGCAGGGTTTCTATGACAAGTTCGTTGCCACCGGCGACGTGACGCAATTGTCGAAAAACCTCGATGGCACCGAGTTTACCCTGGCCGTGCCGGACTATGTCTGGGATGCCGGTGTGCATAACTTTGCCGACCTGAACAAATTTGCCGACAAGTTCGGCAAAAAGATCTACGGCATCGGCTCCGGCGCTCCGGCCAATCTGTCGTTGCAGGAAATCATCAAGAAAAACGAATTCGACCTGGGCGGCTGGAAGCTGGTCGAGTCCAGCGAGCAGGCGATGCTTGCCGAAGTGAATCGCAACGTGAAGAAAGGCACGTTCGTGACCTTCCTCGGCTGGACGCCGCACCCGATGAACGTGCAGATCAAGGGCATGCATTACCTCAAGGGCGGCGAGAAATACTTCGGCGACACCGGCACGGTTCACACCCTGACCCGCAAGGGTTACGCTGCCGCCTGCCCGAACGTGGGCAAGTTGCTGACCAACCTGACGTTCACTCAGGACATGGAAAACAGCATCATGGCTGACGTGACCAACAACAAGGTCAGCAATGCCGCTGCTGCAAAAGCCTGGATCAAAGCCAACCCGGCGGTGCTGGACAAGTGGCTGGATGGCGTGAAAACCATCGACGACAAAGATGCGTTGCCAGCGGTGAAGGCGACGTTGTAAACGCCGCTGACTTTGGCTTTTGTGGGAGCGAGCTTGCTCGCGAAGCCCGTCAATCCGACGCATCTTTTGCGTCTGATAAATTGACTTCGCGAGCAAGCTCGCTCCCACAATTGCGCTGGCTTCGCTGACACCGCACCCTTGCACCCTCCGCAATCCTTCAAAGAGAGTTTCATGGGTTGGCTCAATCGCCACACATTCCTGCCTTTTCTCGCCTGGCTCCCCCGGCAGACCCGCGCCAGCGTGGGCCGCGATGCCGTGGTGGGGTTGAGCGGGGCGGTTCTGGCCTTGCCGCAATCCATTGCTTACGCCTTGATCGCCGGACTGCCTCCTGAATACGGTTTGTACGCCGCTATCGTTCCGGTGCTGATCGCGTGCTTATGGGGTTCGTCCTGGCATCTGATCTGCGGGCCGACCGCTGCAATTTCCATCGTGCTGTACGCCAGCATCAGCCCACTTGCGGTTCCGGCCAGTCAGGACTACATCGGTCTGATTCTGTTACTGACGTTCATTGCCGGAGCATTCCAGCTGTTGCTCGGCATGCTGCGCTTCGGTGCGCTGGTCAATTTCGTCTCCCATTCCGTGGTGCTGGGTTTCACCCTCGGCGCGGCGGTGGTCATCGCCCTGGGGCAAATGCCGAATTTGCTGGGCATCGATCTGCCCAGCCAGACCACGGCGCTGAAAAGCCTGATGGCCGTGCTGGATCATCGTGCAGAACTGGATAAACCATCGCTGATTCTTGGATTGCTGACCCTGAGCCTCGGCGTCGGCTTGAAAGTTCTGGTACCGCGCTGGCCAACGCTTCTCATCACGCTGGTGTCAGCGAGCCTGTTGGTCTGGTTGTGGCCGGCGATGTTCGGCCATGTGAAAACCGTCAGCGCGTTCGTGGGTCATTTGCCGCCGTTCAGCCCGCTGCCGCTCGACCTGGAACTGATCCTCAAATTGCTGCCGACCGCCGTGGCCGTGGGCATGCTCGGGTTGGTCAACAGCCTGTCGATTGCCCGCTCACTGTCGGCGCGTTCCCAGCAGATGCTCGACGCCAATCAGGAAGTCCGCGCTCAGGGCCTGTCGAACATGGTCGGTGCGCTGTTCTCCGGTTATCTGTCGGCCGGGTCTTTCACCCGCGCGGCGTTGAGTTTCGAAGCCGGGGCGAAATCGCCTTTGGCAGGCGTGTTTTCCGCGTTGTGGGTCGCGCTGTTCGCGGTTGCCGGCGCATCGTTGATTTCGCACATTCCGATCCCGAGCATGGCGGCGTCGATCCTGCTGATTTGCTGGGGGCTGATTGATCGGCGCGGCATCCGGGCATTGTTCCGGGTCAGCCGAGCGGAGTTTCTGGTGATGGCGCTGACTTGCCTGGCGACGCTGCTGCTGGAGCTGCAGACGGCGATTTATGCGGGTGTGCTGGCGTCGCTGTTCTTCTACCTCAAGCGCACCTCGCAACCCCGCGTGCAGCAGTGGCGCGACGGCGACGAAGACATCATGCGCGTCGGCGGTTCGATTTTTTTCGGCGCCAGCCACTACCTGCAAACGCGGCTGCAACGCACCGAAGGCAAGCATGTGGTGATCGACGCGCAGCAGATCAACTTCATCGACTATTCAGGCGTCGAGATGCTGCATCAGGAGGCCCGCCGCCTGCGCATTCATGACCGTACCCTGACCCTGCGCCGCGCGCGGCCGCAAGTTATCGAAGAGCTGCAAAAACTGGAAGGGGCGGACAAGTGCCCCATTCGATTCGAGGATTAATATGTAAGACCGGCTTCAGCCGGGAGGACGTTCTCCCGGCTGAAGCCGATCCTATGGAATGTATCAGCCCCCCAACTGACGTCGCAGTTCAGCCAGCACCGGCGCTGAATCCGGCCGCACGCCGCGCCAGAGCAGGAAGGCTTCGGCAGCCTGTTCGACCAGCATGCCCAGACCATCCACTGACTGCGCCGCGCCATGCTCGGTTGCCCAACGGCAGAACGCCGTGGGTTCCTTGCTGTACATCATGTCGTAGCAGAACGTATGGCCAGTCTGAATAAGGCTCGGCAAAATCGGCGGCAGCTCACCGGCAAGGCTCGCAGAAGTGGCGTTGATGATCACGTCGACCGACTCTTCCAGCCAATCGAAACCACTGGCGAACACCGGGCCCAGATCGGCGAACTGTTGCGCCAGTTGCTCGGCTTTCTCGACCGTGCGGTTGGCGATGACCAGCACCGCCGGGCGTTCGGCCAACAAGGGTTCCAGCGCGCCACGCACCGCGCCGCCAGCGCCCAGCAGCAACACGCGTTTGCCACGCAGGCTGATGCCGCAGTTGACGGTCAAGTCGCGAACCAATCCCGCGCCATCGGTGTTGTCGCCGAGCAAGGTGCCGTCAGCCAGTTTGCTCAAGGTGTTGACCGCGCCGGCACGCTGGGCGCGCTCAGTCAGTGTGTCGGCCATGCGGAACGCCTGCTCCTTGAACGGCACGGTGACGTTGGCGCCGCGTCCTTCATTGAAAAACGCCTGGGCAAACGCCGTGAAGTCATCCAGCGGCGCCAGCGCAGTCCGGTAATCCAGCGCCTGACCGGTTTGCTCGGCGAACAGGCTATGGATCAGCGGGGATTTGCTGTGGCCAATCGGGTTGCCGAAGACGACGTAGTGATCCATTTGGTGTTCCTGAAGCATGACTGGTGAATATTGGATCTGTGGGAGCGAGCTTGCTCGCGAATGGCCCGCAGGAGGGGCGTCAATCGCCTTCCCGGCTAAAGCCGGTCCCACAGCAAGCCTTCCACAGAGTTGAGTCAACCCAACGCCAACCAATCCCGATCCTGCAGGAAATACTCGGTCAGGCGTGCTTCTTCGCTGCCTGGCGCGGCTTTCCAGTCGTAGCCCCAGCGCACTTGCGGCGGCAGCGACATCAGGATCGATTCGGTACGCCCGCCCGATTGCAGGCCGAACAGCGTGCCACGGTCGTAAACCAGGTTGAATTCCACATAGCGGCCACGGCGGAATTCCTGGAATTCGCGCTGCTGCACGGTATACGCGGCGGCCTTGCGACGGCGCACGATGGGCAGGTAAGCGTCGATGAACGCGTCACCGATGGCGCGGATGAACGCGAAGCTGGTGTCGAAGTCCCACTGATTCAGGTCATCGAAGAACAAGCCGCCAATGCCACGCGGTTCATTGCGATGCTTGATGTGAAAGTAGGTGTCGCACCAGGCTTTGTAGCGCGGGTAGACATCGGCCCCGAACGGCGCGCAGGCCTTTTCGGCGACGCGATGCCAATGCACGCAATCGCTTTCGACGCCGTAATAAGGCGTCAGATCAAAACCGCCGCCGAACCACCAGACCGGCTCTTCGCCGTCTTTTTCAGCGATGAAAAAACGTACGTTGGCGTGAGAAGTTGGCACGTGCGGGTTGTGTGGATGGATCACCAGGGAAACCCCCAGCGCCTCGAAGCCACGCCCGGCCAGCTCGGGCCGATGCGCACTGGCCGAAGGTGGCAGGCCGCTGCCGAACACATGGGAGAAGTTCACCCCGCCTTTCTCGATGACCGCGCCGTTCTCGATCACCCGGGTTCGACCGCCGCCGCCCGCCGGCCGCGTCCAGGCATCTTCGACAAAATGTGCGCTGCCATCTTCATGCTGCAAAGCGGCACAGATTCGGTCCTGCAAGTCGAGCAGGTAGGCTTTGACGGCGTCGGTGCGAGTAGATGACATGTCGATCCCTTTGAAAGCTGCAAACGACTGAGCGCCCGTTCTGAAAGGGCCACAGCGAAATTGGGGCGTAGCATACCACCGGCCCGCCGCGCGCCGCAGTTGACGAAGACCAAGTGAAGGAGTCCGATAGGCTCTTTTACATTCTTGTTTCGATTCATTACGGAGAGAGCAAATGGCAAAGCGTATCCAGTTCAGCACTATCGGCGGCCCGGAAGTTCTCGAGTATGTGGACTTCGAACCGGCCGAGCCAGGCCCGCAACAGGTACGTGTGCGCAACAAGGCCGTTGGCCTGAATTTCATCGACACCTATTACCGCAGCGGTCTGTATCCAGCGCCGTCGATGCCATCGGGCCTGGGCAATGAAGGGGCGGGTATCGTCGATGCGGTAGGCAGCGAAGTCACTCGCTTCAAAGTCGGCGACCGCGTGGCTTACGGCACTGGCCCGCTGGGCAGCTATAGCGATTTGCACACATTGCCCCAGGATCATCTCGTGCATTTGCCGCAAGCGATCAGCTTCGAACAAGCCGCTGCCGTGATGCTCAAGGGCCTGACCGTGCAGTACCTGCTGCGCCAGACCTATGACGTGAAAGCGGGCGATACCATTTTGTTCCACGCGGCCGCCGGTGGCGTCGGATCGCTGGCCTGCCAGTGGGCGAAGTCGTTGGGCGCAAAAGTGATCGGCACCGTCAGCTCGGCAGAGAAAGCCGCACACGCCAAAGCCCTGGGCGCGTGGGAAACCATCGATTACAGCTATGAAGATGTCGCCAAGCGCGTGCTGGAACTGACCGACGGCAAGAAATGCCAGGTGGTCTACGACGGCGTGGGTCAGGACACCTGGCTGACCTCGCTCGATTGCGTGGCGCCGCGCGGCCTGCTGGTCAGCTTCGGCAATGCGTCCGGGCCAGTAGCCGGGGTTAATCTGGGAATTCTCGCGCAGAAAGGCTCGTTGTACGTGACGCGTCCGACGCTGGGTACTTACGCCAATAACGCCGAAAACCTGCAGCGCATGGCTGACGAGCTGTTCGATATGGTCGCCAGCGGCAAACTGAAGGTCGACAACATCCAGCAATACGCCCTGAAGGACGCCGCCAAGGCGCAAATCGAATTGTCGGGGCGACGCACCACTGGCTCGACAATTCTGGTACCTTGATCAAGCGCCAAAACCGGTGGGAGCAAGCTTGCTTGCGAAGGGGCCAGAGCATCCAGTGCGTCTTTCCGCGTTCAGAGGATTGCCTTCGCGAGCAAGCTCGCTCCCACAAAAAACCTGCTACCCCGCGCGGACCACCTGCCCGGTGGCGATGTCGCGTATCACGCTAGGGTTTCGGCGGCCGCCCAGGTTGCCGCCGAGCACGCCATCGATCTGCCCACGGAAATACTGCTCGACACGAATCCGTGTGCGGGCAGCCGGGCGGCCGGCAGGATTGGCCGACGTCGAAATCAGCGGGCCGACCAAGGCGCACAGTTCGCGCACCGTCGGGTGATCGCTGACGCGCAAGGCCACGGTTTCATGAACGCCGGTGATCCACTCAGGCAACAGGTTTTGATGAGGCACCAGCCAGGTATTCGGTCCCGGCCAGGTGCTGGCCATGCGGTCGAGCCACAGCTCGGGGAAGTCCTCGAACAGGAAGTCGAATTGCCGGATGTTGTCGGCGACCATGATCAGACCCTTGTCCACAGGCCGCGACTTGATCGCCAGCAAGCGATAGACCGCCTCTTCGTCCCATGGATCACACCCCAAACCCCATACCGCCTCGGTTGGGTAGGCAATTACCGCACCGGTGCGAATCGCTCGAGCGGCTTGTTGCACACGCCAACTGCTGACCATTGGTTACATCTCCGATAAACACTGCGAGCAGTTTAACCTCAGCGTGCGCGGCCAAACCATCGTCCCGCTTCACTGGCGATATGGCCGTCCAGCTCAAGCTCGGTCAACGCCGCCAGGACTTTGGGTAAAGGCCAGCCACTGGACATCGCCAGTGCTTCGCTGGTCTGCGGCGCAGCGTAAAGAAGCGCGAGCAGCGGATGGCTCGGCGCGACCTGGGCCTCGGACGACGCGCAGGTAGGCGCTTGAACCTGCCAGCCGCGCAACGCTTCAAGAATATGCTCGACCGTTTCCACGAGCACAGCGCCATCACGGATCAGTTGATGACAGCCCCGCGCGCCGGGGTGATGAATCGAGCCGGGAATGGCGTACACCTCGCGCCCTTGCTCGGCCGCCAGCCGCGCCGTAATCAACGAGCCGCTGGCGACGCTGGCCTCGACCACCAGCACGCCGAGGGACAAACCACTGATGATCCGGTTGCGGCGCGGGAAGTTGCTGGCGACCGGTCCGGCGTCCAGCGGGAACTCGGAAACCACCGCGCTGCCTTCGGCGGCCATCCGTGCTGCCAACTGCCGATTGCGCTGTGGATAAAGTTTTTCGAGGCCGGTGCCAAGTACGCCGATTGTCGCTCCGCCGACATCCAGCGCGCCTTGATGCGCGGCAGCGTCGATGCCCAGCGCCAGGCCGCTGGTAATCACAAATCCGGCGCCAGCCAGGCTGCGTGCGAAAGCGGTGGCGGTATCCAGCCCAGGCCGTGAGGCTCGCCGGCTGCCGACCATGCCCAGCTGCGGACGTTCCAGAATGCCGACGTCGCCTGCGACGAACAGCAACGGCGGTGGATCGGAAATTTCCGCGAGCAATGCAGGGTACTCGGGATCGTCCCACATCAGTAAATGCTGGCCCGGACGCTCCAGCCAGGCTAATGCCGCGCTCGCGCCGTCGCGAACGTTCGGCTCACGTCGCGCCTCTGCGCACGCCGCTGGCAGGCCCAGTGCGCGCCATGCACTGGCCGGCGCGGACAGGGCCGAGGAGGCGGAACCAAATGCATCAATAAGCTTACGAAAACGCTTGGGGCCGACTTCCGGCAAGCGATGCAAGCGCAGGCGCGCTTCGAGTTCAGCAGGCGAAGGGACAGCTTTTTCGAACAGCGGCATGAGATCTTCCTTGATCTGCAGCCCACCTCAAGGGGTGGGCGAACCTGTGGATAACTCTGTTGACAACTATTTGATAACTGCCATTCTGGAACGCGTATTTGTATCAATTCTGCAACATACGGCTAGGGATTGCGGACCTTGTCCATAATCGCCAAAGATCGGTTGGCATGCAAAACCAGACCGTAGCTGAGTTTGTCGTAGGTGCGGAAGATCATCAGCAACCCGGAACGCTCATCCGGAATTTTGACTTGTTCACCGGTGATGCGATCCCGAACCATCTCGCCTGTTTTGAATATTGCCAGGACGTTGCCTTCTTCCAGACCGTCGCGCTTGCCCTTGTCCAGGGTGACCACGTCAAACACCCCGATCTGCGTGACGCCCCGCGGGACATCCAGGATCAGACCGTCGATGTTGGTCTTGGGGGCACTCGGCAAGAAGCTTGAATTGATCGCGCGCTCTTCGCTGACGAACAAACGATCGCCAAGACGGACTTCCTGAACTGCACGACGCAGCGTCAGGGTCGATATGTCACCTTCTGTCGCAATTATTTCGCCGCCGCCGATATCGTCAGCGTTGATGCCGAGCACTTCCTTGGTCACCGGATCGGTGTACGTCTTGCCCTGTCGGAAGATGCCATACACCGGATGCGCAGGGTCGAACGTGCCTCGGGCATAGATTCGATCACCCACGCCACTGAGCACGCGCTCGGCGTTGCCGGCAACAATGTAAGGTGCTTCATCGAACTGCGCGGGCTCGTCGACGATGCGGTTGCTGAGCAGGAACGCATTGATCGCGCCCAGCGGAATGCTCGGGATGGCCTCGATCATTGGCGTGCTGCGTATGCTCGGCGAGAGCTTGATCGTGCCACGCGATTCGCCTCGATTGAGCACGATGCGCGGCTGGCCATCGACGTACACCAGCGAGAGTGAGTCGCCGGGATAGATCAGATCGGGGTCGTGGATCTGCGGGTTGGCTCTCCAGATTTCCCGCCATTTCCACGGCTCGCTGAGAAATTTGCCGGAAATGTCCCAAAGCGTGTCACCCGCGACAACCGTATAACGCTCCGGATGGCCTTCCCTGAGTTGCACTTGCGCCTGCACGAGACCGGTCGAGGCCAACAGCAGCAGGGCGAGTAGTGATTTCCTCATGCAGTGAATCCCTTTATCATGTTGCTTTGCGTGAACATAGAGCCCCATCAGGCTCGGTTTCAAAAACTGGTTGCTCCGCTTCGACGTCCAAAGCCCGGCAGCCGATTTTGACTTTACCCTACAAGTGCAGCTCTTACGTATATGGCTATTTTAAACATCCTCGAATTTCCCGATTCGCGCCTTCGCACCGTCGCCAAACCAGTGGCTGAGGTAGACGACGGCATTCGCCAGTTGGTCGACGACATGTTTGAAACCATGTACGAAGCGCCAGGCATCGGTCTTGCTGCAACGCAAGTGAATGTGCATAAGCGCGTCGTGGTCATGGACCTGAGCGAAGACCGCAGCGAGCCACGGGTTTTCATTAATCCGCAGATCGAAGTACTGACCGACGAAGTCGATCAGTATCAGGAAGGCTGTCTGTCCGTGCCGGGCTTCTATGAGAATGTCGACCGCCCGCAGAAAATCCGTATCAAGGCTCTGGATCGTGACGGCAAGCCGTACGAGGAAGTCGCCGAAGGTCTGCTGGCAGTGTGCATCCAGCATGAATGCGATCACCTCAACGGCAAACTGTTCGTCGATTACCTGTCCAACCTCAAGCGCGACCGGATCAAGAAAAAGCTGGAAAAACTGCACAAGCAGAACGCTTAAACATCCACCGCCTTGTGGGACCGGCTTTAGCCGGGAAGAAGTCGATACATTCACTGCGTCTGCATCGTCCGAATGACCGCCTTCCCGGCTAAAGTCGGTCCCACAAAGGGCCCCATGGTTTCACCCCCCTTTCCTACGAGAAGCCCATGACTGAGCCACTGCGCATCGTCTTCGCCGGCACCCCCGAATTTGCCGCCGAACACCTCAAGGCCTTGCTCGACAGCCCTTACCAGATCATCGCCGTCTACACCCAGCCTGATCGCCCGGCAGGTCGTGGACAAAAGCTGATGCCCAGCCCGGTCAAGCAGCTCGCCTTGCAACATGACATCCCCGTGCTGCAACCGCCGACCCTGCGCGATGCAGCGGCCCAGGCCGAACTGGCGGCGCTCAAGCCGGATCTGCTGGTGGTCGTTGCTTATGGCCTGATCCTGCCGCAAGTGGTGCTGGATATTCCGCGCCTGGGTTGCATCAACAGTCATGCCTCGCTGTTGCCGCGCTGGCGTGGGGCGGCACCGATTCAGCGTGCGGTTGAAGCCGGCGATACCGAAAGCGGCGTGACCGTGATGCGCATGGAACTGGGTCTGGACACCGGCCCGATGCTGCTCAAGGCCGTGACACCGATTACCGACGAAGACACGGGCGGCACGCTGCATGATCGCCTTGCCGAACTTGGCCCACCGGCGGTTCTGCAAGCCATTGCGGGCTTGGCCGACGGTTCGCTGGTCGGCAAATTGCAGGATGACAGCCTCGCCACTTACGCCCACAAATTGAACAAAGACGAAGCGCGCATTGACTGGAATCGTCCGGCCGTTGAGCTGGAACGACTGGTGCGCGCCTTCAACCCCTGGCCAATCTGCCACAGCACGCTCAATGGCGAAGCCTTGAAAGTGCTGGCCGCTGATATCGCCGAAGGGCAGGGCGCGCCGGGTGAAATTCTCGCTGCCAGCAAGGATGGTCTGATTGTTGGCTGTGGTGCAGGCGCCTTGCGCTTGACCCGCCTGCAATTGCCCGGTGGCAAGCCGCTGAATTTCACTGATCTGTTCAACAGTCGCCGCGAGAAATTCGCCGTCGGCACCGTGCTGGGCCAACCGGTAGTGGGCCAATGAACCCGCGTCTGGCCGCCGCCAAGGCTCTGGCTGCCGTGCTCAGCGGCAAAGCGTCGCTGAACAGTTCGCTGCCGACCCAGATGGATAAAGTTGAAGTTCGCGATCGCGGCCTGACGCAAGACCTCGCGTTCGGCACTGCCCGTTGGCAGCCACGACTCTCGGCGCTGGCGGAGAAACTCCTGCAAAAACCATTCAAGGCCGCCGATGCCGACGTCGAAGCATTGTTGCTGGTCGGCCTGTATCAGCTGCTCTACACGCGCATCCCCGCCCACGCCGCCATCGGTGAAACCGTCGGTTGCGCCGACAAGCTGAAAAAGCCCTGGGCCAAGGCGTTGCTCAACGCCGTGTTGCGCCGCGCCCAGCGGGAAAGCGAGGCGCTGTTGGCCGAGCTGGAACATGATCCCGTGGTGCGTACTGCTCACCCGCGCTGGCTGCAAAAGGCATTGAAAGCCGCCTGGCCAGAACAATGGGAAGCGATCTGCGCCGCCAACAATGCGCATCCGCCAATGATCCTGCGGGTCAATCGTCGACATAACAGCCGTGATCAATATCTGCAGTTGTTGGGTGCCGCTGACATTCAAGCCAGCGCCTGCACCTTCAGTCAAGACGGCATTTTGCTGGCTGAACCTTGCGACGTGCGCAATTTGCCGGGCTTTGCCGAAGGCTGGATCAGCGTGCAGGACGAAGCTGCGCAACTGGCCGCGGATCTGCTGGAGCTGGCGCCCGGTCAACGTGTACTCGATGCCTGTTGCGCACCCGGCGGCAAGACTTGCCATTTGCTGGAAGTCCAACCGGCGCTGGCCGGAGTGGTCGCGGTTGATCTGGAAGCCAAGCGTCTGGTTCGCGTTCGGGAAAACCTCACACGTCTGGGCCTGAGCGCCGAGTTGATCGCTGCCGATGCCCGGGAAACCGCGCAGTGGTGGGACGGCAAGCAATTTGATCGCATCCTGCTCGACGCACCTTGTTCGGCAACAGGCGTGATTCGCCGCCATCCGGACATCAAGCTGACCCGTCAGGCCGATGACATTCCGGCCCTGGCGACGCTGCAAGGCGAGCTGCTCGACGCGTTGTGGCCAACATTGCAAGTCGGCGGCGTACTTTTATATGCCACCTGCTCGACGCTGCCGATGGAAAATACCGAAGTCATCGCCGCTTTCCTCGCCCGGACTTCCGGCGCGCGGGAGCTGGACATCGCCGGGCAGCTGGGCCAACAGCCTCCCGGCCTGAAACAGCCCCACGGCCGCCAGTTATTGGCGCAGGAAGGCGGGCATGACGGGTTTTATTACGCCAAACTGATCAAGATTACGGCGTGAGGCTGCTACGCCGGATGACCTGGGTTTGTGGGAGCGAGCTTGCTCGCGAAGAGGCCGGTATATCCAGTAAATCATCTAGACCAGACAGATCGTCTTCGCGAGCAAGCTCGGCTCCCACAGAGTGCGTATTTGGCTTGCGATCACGTCGCGCTTCAAGGAGCAACTGATTGAAAATCATCATCCTCGGCGCAGGACAGGTCGGCGGGACGCTGGCGGAACATCTGGCCGGTGAAGCCAATGACATCACAGTCGTCGACACCGACGGCGATCGGCTGCGTGATCTGGGAGACCGCCTGGATATCCGCACCGTGCAGGGCCGAGGCTCGTTCCCGACCGTACTGCGTCAGGCCGGCGCCGAGGATGCCGACATGCTGGTTGCCGTGACCAGCAGCGACGAAACCAACATGGTTGCCTGCCAGGTGGCGTACACGCTGTTTCATACCCCAACCAAAATCGCTCGGGTGCGCGAAGCGGCTTACCTGACGCGCGCCGGTCTGTTCGACAACGACGCGATTCCGGTGGACGTGCTGATCAGCCCCGAGCAAGTGGTCACCAACTACATCAAGCGCCTGATCGAATACCCCGGTTCCCTGCAAGTGATCGACTTCGCCGGTGGCAAGGCGCAACTGGTCGCGGTGAAGGCGTATTACGGCGGGCCGCTGGTGGGCCAGCAATTGCGTCAACTGCGTGAGCACATGCCCAACGTCGACATGCGCGTGGCGGCGATCTTCCGTCGCGACCGGCCAATTCTGCCTCAGGGCGATACCGTCATCGAAGCCGACGACGAAGTGTTCTTCATTGCTGCCAAGGCCGACATTCGTGCGGTGATGGGCGAGATGCGCCGGTTGGACGAGAACTACAAACGCATTGTCATCGCTGGCGGCGGACACATCGGCGAGCGTCTGGCCGAGGCTATCGAAAGCCGTTATCAGGTCAAGATCATCGAGATGAACCCGGCGCGCTGCCGCTACCTTTCGGAAACCCTCAACAGCACCGTGGTCCTGCAAGGCAGCGCCTCAGACCGCGATCTGTTGATGGAAGAGAACATCGCCAACACCGATCTGTTTTTGGCGCTGACCAACGACGACGAAGCCAACATCATGTCGTCATTGCTGGCCAAGCGCATGGGCGCGCGCAAGGTAATGACCATCATCAACAACCCGGCTTACGTCGATCTGGTGCAGGGCGGGGAAATCGACATCGCGGTCAGCCCGCAACTGGCGACCATCGGCACCTTGCTGACCCACGTGCGTCGCGGCGACATCGTCAGCGTCCACTCGCTACGCCGGGGCGCGGCAGAAGCCATCGAGGCCGTGGCCCATGGCGATGCCAAATCCAGCAAGGTGATCGGCAAAGCCATCAAGGACATCGCGCTGCCGTCAGGCACCACCATCGGCGCGATCATCCGCGCCGACGAAGTGATCATCGCCCACGACGCCACGGTGATCGCTTCGGGCGACCATGTGATCCTGTTCCTTGTGGATAAAAAATACATCCGCGATGTCGAGCGGCTGTTTCAGGTGGGGTTGAGTTTCTTTTAGTCGCTGTGGGACCGGCTTTAGCCGGGAAGGCGGCGTTCCTGACGACAAAAATACTGCGAATGCACTGGCCTCTTCCCGGCTAAAGCCGGTCCCACACAGAGCGTGTGAAAACCTCGGAGACGAGTTAGCTGGCTAAAAAACGAACTAAAAACCGCGCTTCTACGTGAATTTTAGGTCTGCACACACCACGCGAACTTTTAGAGAATTCACGTGAGAGCGCGCAGCTCGTTTTCAGTCGAGGGTTTTCACACAGCCTGCACAGATGCGAACTTCAATACCAGCGGGCTTCCCCGGCCGGGCGCTTCTTGAAGCGTTTCATCGTCCACATGTATTGGCTCGGATACGCCCGCACGTATTTCTCGACGACCTTGCTCATGGCCGCCGCCGAGGTTTCGGCGTCGGTGCTGTACATCGCTTCCGGCGCGGCTTCCAGGACTACTTTGTAACCCGAACCGTCTGGCAGGCGCATCGCATGCAGGAACACGCCGACGGCTTTGCCGCCCGCCAGCATGTTGGGGACGAACTTGCTGGTCAGGGCCATGGTGGCGAAGAACGGCACGAAGATGCCGGCTGATTCCGCAGGCTCCGGATCAGCCGGAATGCCCACCGAGCCACCTTTGCGCACTTCCTTGATGACACTGAGAATGCCTTCCTTGGTGGACGCGGCGACGCGGTTGCCCAGTTGCACGCGCTGTTTGCGCAGCAGATCGTCCACCGCCTTGAGCTTCGGCGGCCGGTAGAAAATGATCGGCTTGCACTGGCTGCAATAGAAGTGATTGAGCACTTCCCAGTTGCCCAGGTGGCTGGTGATGCCGACTACGCCCTTACCGGAAGCCAGCGCTTCCTTGAGCACATCAAGACCTTCGACTTCACGCACCAGATCGATGGATTTCTGCGCAGGCCAGATCCAGGCGCAGGCGCTTTCGGTCAAGGTCTTGCCGATGCCCATCAAGCTCTGCCCGACCAGACGCTCGCGTTCGGCGGCGTCCATTTCCGGGAAGCACTTGGCCAGATTGATCCGCGCCACTTCGCGGGAACGGTTCGGCAGCTTCCACATCAGCCAGCCGATAGCGGTGCCAACCCATTGCACAACACGCCACGGCAGCAGGGCAAACAGGCGCAATGCGCCAACCATCAGGGCGCCTTTAAACTTTTCCACAGATCACTCCCTAAATCTCAAGGCGGCCATTGTAACCATCAGCGGGTCAGAACCGCGTAGCGATCACAGTCAATGGTGTGATCCATGACCATGCCGCTGGACTGCATGTACGCATAACAAATGGTCGGTCCGACGAACGTGAAGCCGGCCTTTTTCAGGGCTTTGCTCATGGCCTCGGCCTCGGGCGTGATAGCCGGAACCTCGCTGCGATCCTTGAAGTGATTGACCTTCTGCTGCCCGCCAACGAAGGACCAGAGAAACGCCACCGGATTGTCCAAAGCCAGCCAGGCTCTGGCGTTGCGGCGCGCGGCGTTGAGTTTCAGACGGTTGCGAATGATGCCCGGTTCGAGCATCAGCGCTTCGATCTCTGCGTCGGTCATGTCGGCGACGCGCTGCACGTCAAAACCGAACATCACCTCTCGATAACGCGGGCGTTTCTTCAGAACCGTGATCCATGACAGGCCCGCCTGGAACCCTTCGAGTAAAAGTAACTCGAAGAGCTTCTGCGCATCGCGCAGCGGTACGCCCCACTCCAGATCGTGATAATCGATGTAAACAGGGTCATCGTTGCACCAAAAGCAGCGTGCCATAGGGCTCCCAAGGGTGGAGGTGCGGCCGAATCGGGTATACTCCCGCTCTTTAAATCGCAGCCCCAGTACAGGTGAATTTTGTGAGCCAGCCTACGCCAGCCGTGCGTACCTTCCAAGACTTGATCCTCGCCCTCCAGCAATACTGGGCCGAGCAAGGTTGTGTGGTACTTCAGCCCTACGATATGGAAGTAGGCGCCGGCACTTTCCACACTGCCACGTTTCTGCGCGCCGTCGGCCCGGAAACCTGGAACGCAGCCTACGTACAACCAAGCCGTCGTCCTACAGATGGCCGTTATGGCGAAAACCCTAACCGCTTGCAGCATTACTACCAGTTCCAGGTGGTGCTCAAGCCGAACCCGGACAACTTCCAGGAGTTGTACCTGGGTTCGCTGAAGCATGTCGGCCTGGACCCGCTGGTCCACGACGTGCGTTTCGTCGAAGACAACTGGGAATCGCCGACACTCGGCGCCTGGGGTCTGGGCTGGGAAATCTGGCTCAATGGCATGGAAGTCTCGCAGTTCACCTACTTCCAGCAAGCGGGCGGCATCGAATGCTACCCGGTGACCGGCGAAATCACTTACGGCCTGGAACGTCTGGCCATGTACCTGCAGAACGTCGATTCGGTCTATGACCTGGTCTGGGCTGACGGTCCATTCGGCCGCGTTACCTATGGCGATGTGTTCCACCAGAATGAAGTGGAGCAATCGACCTACAACTTCGAGCACGCCAACGTCGACAAGCTGTTCGAACTGTTCGACTTCTATGAAAGCGAAGCCAAGCGCCTGATCGAACTGGATCAGCCGTTGCCGCTGCCCAGCTATGAAATGGTCCTGAAGGCGTCGCACACCTTCAACTTGCTGGATGCGCGTCGGGCAATTTCCGTCACTGCACGTCAGCAATACATCCTGCGTGTGCGCACCCTGGCCCGTTCGGTTGCCCAGGCCTATCTGATGGCTCGCGCCAAACTGGGCTTCCCGATGGCACCGCCTGATTTACGTGATGAAGTGTTGGCTAAGCTGGAGGCGCAACAATGAGTGCTCAAGATTTCCTGGTTGAACTGGGCACCGAAGAGCTGCCCCCGAAAGCGCTCAACACCTTGGCCGATGCATTTCTGGCCGGTATCGAAAAAGGCTTGCTCGCTGCAGGCCTGACGTTCAGCGCCAAGCAAGTGTACGGCGCGCCGCGTCGTCTGGCTGTGCTGATCACCGATCTGTCGACGCAACAACCGGATCGCAGCGTCAACCTCGACGGCCCGCCACGTCAGGCGGCCTTCGATGCTGAAGGCAATCCGACCCAGGCTGCACTGGGCTTCGCTAAAAAATGCGGCGTCGATCTGAGCGAAATCGATCAGAGCGGCCCCAAGTTGCGCTACAGCCAGAGCATCGCCGGCAAAGCGACCGCGAGCCTGCTGCCGACCATCGTTGAAGATTCGCTGAACGACCTGCCGATTCCCAAGCGCATGCGCTGGGGTGCTCGCAAGGAAGAGTTCGTGCGTCCAACCCAATGGCTGGTCATGTTGTTCGGCGATCAAGTGATCGACTGCACGATCCTGGCCCAGACTTCCGGTCGCGAATCCCGTGGTCACCGCTTCCATCACCCGGAAAGCGTGCGCATCACTTCGCCCGCCAGCTACCTGAGCGACCTGCGGGCCGCGTATGTTCTGGCCGACTTCAATGAACGTCGCCAGATCATCACCAAGCGCGTAGCAGAACTGGCGACTCAGCACGAAGGCACCGCCATCGTGCCGCCAAGCCTGCTGGACGAAGTGACCTCGCTGGTCGAGTGGCCGGTGCCGCTGGTGTGTTCGTTTGAAGAGCGCTTCCTTGAAGTACCGCAGGAAGCCTTGATTACCACCATGCAGGACAACCAGAAGTATTTCTGCCTGCTGGATGCCGACGGTAAATTGCTGCCGCGCTTCATTACCGTCGCGAACATTGAAAGCAAGGACCCGCAACAGATCGTCCTGGGTAACGAGAAAGTCGTTCGCCCGCGCCTGACCGATGCCGAGTTCTTTTTCAAGCAGGACAAGAAGCAGAAGCTGGAAACCTTCAACCAGCGCCTACAGAACGTCGTGTTCCAGGCGCAGTTGGGCAGTGTTTTCGACAAGGCCGAGCGTGTTGCCAAACTGGCGGCATTCATTGCCCCACGCATTGGCGGTGACGCACAACGCGCCGCGCGCGCCGGGCTGCTGTCCAAGTGCGATCTGGCGACAGAAATGGTCGGCGAATTCCCTGAAATGCAGGGCGTTGCCGGTTATTACTACGCCAAGGCCGACGGCGAAGCAGAAGATGTCGCTTTGGCGCTGAACGAGCAGTACATGCCGCGTGGCGCTGGCGCCGAACTGCCGACTACGTTGACGGGTGCTGCGGTTGCCATCGCGGACAAGCTGGACACTCTGGTCGGGATCTTCGGGATCGGCATGTTGCCGACCGGCAGCAAAGACCCGTATGCACTGCGTCGTGCGGCGCTGGGCATCCTGCGCATCCTGATCGAGAAACAACTGGATCTGGATCTGATCGAAACCGTGAAATTCGCAGTCAATCAGTTCGGCGCCAAGATCAAACCGGCCGGTCTTGCCGAGCAAGTGCTGGAGTTCATCTTCGACCGTCTGCGTGCCCGCTACGAAGACGAAGGCGTCGAGGTTGCGGTTTACCTGTCGGTGCGTGCCCTGCAACCGGGTTCTGCACTCGACTTCGATCAACGCGTGCAAGCCGTTCAGGCGTTCCGCAAGTTGCCCGAAGCCGCAGCGTTGGCCTCGGTCAACAAGCGCGTGTCGAATCTGCTGGGCAAGGCCGAAGGCAAGATTGCCCAGACCGTCGAACCCAAGTATTTCGACAACGCTCACGAGTTCTCCTTGTACTCGGCGATCCAGCAAGCGGACCAGGCCGTCGCGCCAATGGCCGCAGCGCGTCAGTACAGCGAAACCCTGGCACGTCTGGCTGCCTTGCGTGAGCCGGTCGACGCGTTCTTCGAAGCCGTGATGGTCAACGCCGAAGATGCCAGCGTGCGGGCCAACCGCTATGCGTTGCTGGCACGTCTGCGCGGGCTGTTCCTGGGCGTTGCGGATATCTCGCTGCTGGGTTGATCGCTAAGGGGCGAATCGTGAAGCTGGTGATCCTTGATCGGGACGGAGTCATCAATCATGACTCCGACAGTTATATAAAGTCGGTGCAGGAGTGGCTTCCGATCCCCGGATCGATCGAAGCAATTGCACAACTGAGCAAGGCCGGCTGGACGGTGGCAGTGGCCACCAACCAGTCCGGCATCGCCCGGGGCTATTACGACATTGCCACGCTTGAGGCCATGCATGCGCGCTTGCGCGAACTGGTGGCCGGGCAGGGCGGTGAAGTCGGTTTGATCGTTTATTGCCCACATGGCCCGGACGAAGGTTGCGCTTGCCGCAAGCCAAGGCCGGGCATGTTGCAGACCATCGCAAATCACTACGCTGTGGATCTGGCGGGTATATGGTTTGTAGGTGACAGCAGCGGTGACCTGCAGGCCGCGCTGGCCGTCGACTCTCAACCGGTTTTGGTAAAGACCGGCAAGGGCAGCAAGACGCTGGCTGGAACACTGCCCACGGGTACTTTGGTTTTTGACGATCTGGCGGCAGTTGCCGCAGAACTTATCCACAAGAGCGCTCCGCAGAACCAATAGCGGTACGCTTCATTGAGCGGGCATAAGTCCCGTACGGTAAAAGTAGCTATGTCGATCATGCAGGCAATCAGAACCTTTGTCTTTTACCTGCTGCTGGGCACCAGTTCGCTGCTGTGGTGCACCTTGAGTTTCTTTATCGCGCCGTTCCTGCCGTTTCGCGCACGCTATCGTTTCATCAACGTGTACTGGTGCCGCTGCGCATTGTGGCTCACGCGGGTATTTCTCAACATTCGAGTCGAAGTGATCGGCCAGGAAAACGTCCCGGCGACGCCCTGCGTGATCATTTCCAACCACCAGAGCACTTGGGAAACTTTCTTCCTGTCCGCACATTTCGAGCCTCTGAGCCAGGTGCTCAAGCGTGAATTGCTCTACGTACCGTTCTTTGGCTGGGCCATGGCCATGCTGCGACCTATCGCAATTGATCGTGAGAATCCCAAGGCGGCGCTGAAGGAAATCGCGAAGAAGGGTCATGAGCTGCTCAAGGATGGCGTCTGGGTGTTGATCTTCCCCGAGGGCACACGCGTCCCGTTCGGTCAGGTCGGCAAGTTCTCCCGAGGTGGCACTGCCTTGGCGGTCAATGCCGATCTGCCCGTGCTGCCGATTGCGCACAACGCCGGCAGGTATTGGCCGAAGGAAGGCTGGGCGAAAAAGCCCGGCACGATCCAGGTTGTGATCGGTGCGCCGATGTATGCCGAAGGCACAGGACCGCGCGCCATTGCTGAATTGAATGACCGTGTGCAGGCCTGGAATGAAGCGACGCAGGTGGCGATGGGCTCGGTGGCTGCACCAACGACGAGCAACGAAAAAGCGGCGGTCTGATTTTGTGGATAACCTGTGCACCGTTTTCGCAAAAACTGCAAAAAACGCTGCCAACCCCTTAATTTTTCTGCTTATTTCGAATACTCATTAATGAGCCAAAAACGTGCATAAGTTTTTCTGAGCAGAAAAAACCGACTTCATGGAAGTCGGTTTTTTTATGGCTGTTGAGTCAGTCTTAGCGGTCTCATTTGTCGCTATTTTTTCGGCTGTAAAAGCAGCGCAACCAACGCGCTCCATCCCGTCTGATGAGACGCACCCAAGCCGCGTCCGGTTTCGCCATGGAAATATTCGTGGAACAACAGCAGATCGCTACTCTGCGGATCAGCTTGCAGTTGTGGATAACCCACCATCGAGGGCCGACTGCCGTTGGCGTCCTTGAGGAACAGACGGGTCAAGCGCGCGCTGAGATCATCAGCCACTTCGTCAAGCGACGCCAGATAGCCTGAATGGGTAGGAAACTCGATGGAGAAGTTCTCGTCGTAGTAGCGATGAAACTCACGTAGCGACTCGATCAGCATGTAGTTGACCGGCATCCACAATGGCCCACGCCAATTGGAGTTACCACCGAACAGCCGTGACGGCGATTCGGCGGGCTGGTAGTCAGCACACAGCGAATCGCCATTCATGCGCATCTTGAACGGGTTGGCCGCATAGGCCTTGGAAACCGAACGCACCCCGAACTCGGAGAGAAACTCAGACTCGTCGAGCATGCGCTTGAGCAGATCTTTGGTGCGCTGGCCTCTGAGCAACGCCAGCAGCAGGCGATTACCTTTGCCCGGCTCTGTCCAGCGCGAAACCAGCCGGGCGAGGTCCGGACGGTGTTTGAGGAACGCCAGAAGCCGGTCGCGCAATCCCGGCAAACCTTCATGCTCGCGCTGTTCCAGAACCTGTACTGCGAACAACGGCATCAAGCCCACGATGGAGCGAAAGCGCACTGGCTGGCGTTCGCCGTTCGGGTTGCGCAGCATGTCGTAGAAGAAGCCGTCCTGCTCGTCCCAAAGACCTTCCGCATCGTCATCAACCGAGTTGATCGCGCCGGCGATATACAGGAAGTGCTCGAAAAACTTCACCGAGATATCCACATACGCCGCATTGCGCTTGGCCAACTCCAGCGCGATGCGCATCAAGTCCAGCGCATACGCGGCAATCCAGGCGGTGCCATCGGCTTGATCCAGCTGATAACCCGGTGCTAAATCAGCAGAGCGGTCGAAGAGAGCAATGTTATCCAGCCCAAGGAAACCACCCTGGAAAAGATTACGGCCTTCGGCGTCCTTGCGATTGACCCACCAAGAGAAATTCAGCAGCAACTTGTGGAAAATTCGCTCCAGAAAATCAGCATCGCCCTCGCCCTTTAACGCCTGTTCCATCTTGTAGACCCGCCAGGTCGCCCAGGCATGCACCGGCGGATTAGCGTCATCGAAGCGCCATTCATAGGCCGGAAGCTGCCCGTTAGGGTGCGTGAACCGATCCTGGACCAGCATCAACAATTGCTGTTTGGCGAACTCGGTATCGATCAGTGCGATTGCAACGGCCTGAAACGCCTGATCCCAAGAGGCATACCATGGGTATTCCCATTTATCCGGCATGCACACGATGTCGAAATTGGCCAGGTGTCGCCAATGCTTGTTGCGCACGTTGACGCGTTCGGGGGAGGGCGGCGGTTGCGTGGGGTCGCCATTGAGCCAGCAATTCACATCGAAATAGTACAGCTGCTTCGACCAGAGCAATCCCGCCAAGGCCTGACGCTGCACGTTGCGCGCGTCGGCATCAGCCAATTCATGTTGCAGCGCCGCGTAGAAGTTATCCGCCTCGGCTCTGCGCTTTGTGAATAACCTGTCTGCATCAACCGCAGGTGCATCAGCTGGACTGAAACGCAGGTAGATGACCTGACTGGCGTGGCCTTCCAGGTCGAGTAAAAAGTGCGCAGCGGCGCGGGTGCCGGAGTCGCGGCGGATGGCCTGCTCGTTGCCGGTCAACAGATAATCATTGATGCCGTCCTTGAATGGCCCGACTGCCGGATTGCCTCCCAGCTTGTTCGTATTGGTGTCGTTGTTGCAGAACAGCCATTCACATTCCGCCTGCGGACTCCAGGTGTTGGCGACCTTGATGTCTTGTTCGGGATGCTCCGCCACCAGGTGTTGATCCTGAAGACGCAATGAAGGCATCGCGGCGTTCTCAGTCCAGCTCCAGATATTGCGTGCCCAAAGCTGCGGCAACACATGCAGCCGGGCCGCTTGATCGCTGCGATTGTGCACCGTGACGCGCATGAAAATGTCGTCGGGTTGATGCTTGGCGTATTCAACCGTCACATCGAAATAGCGGTCCTCGTCGAACACTCCGGTATCAAGAATTTCGTATTCAGTATCGGCCAGCCCTCGCTGGGCGTTCTCCTTCACCAGGTCTTGGTAGGGAAAAGCCGCATGCGGATACTTGTAGAGCATGCGCATGTAGGCATGACTCGGCACACCGTCGACGTAAAAATAGAGTTCTTTAACGTCCTCGCCATGGTTACCTTCTGCGTTGTTCAGCCCGAACAAGCGCTCCTTCAGGATGGCATCCTGCTCGTTCCACAAACCAAGCCCCAGGCACCAGTGCTGGGACTTGTCCGAGAATCCGGCAATCCCGTCTTCACCCCAGCGATACGCTCGACTGCGCGCATGGTCATGGGGGAAATAATTCCATGCATCGCCATTCGCGCTGTAGTCCTCGCGAACCGTTCCCCACTGACGTTCGCTGAGATACGGCCCCCACTCGCGCCATCGCTCAGCATCAACGTCATTCAGCCGCTGACCTTCGGCGGTGTTCAGAATGCTGGGCTCAGGCTTAGCAGGCATCGGGAGTTCCAAAGGTGAAAACAGATTGGGGAAGTGTAGGGCGCTCGTAACTGAACGGCACAGAGGGTTATTGATTATTCAGGTGTTGTTCAGCCTTTTACGCCGCCCACAAAAAAGGCCAACGCTGGATCAACGTTGGCCTGATTTGTTTAGTGGTGCAACCTCTTAGAAATCGAGGTTAGACACCGCCAGGGCATTGCTTTCGATGAAGTCACGACGAGGCTCGACCGCATCACCCATCAGGGTGTTGAAGATCTGGTCGGCACCGATTGCGTCTTCGATGGTGACCTTGAGCATGCGGCGTACAGACGGATCCATCGTGGTTTCCCACAGCTGATCCGGGTTCATTTCGCCCAGACCTTTGTAGCGCTGGATGGTGTGACGCTTGGTGCTTTCGGCCATCAACCAGGCAAGGGCTTCCTTGAACTCAGTGACCGGCTTCTTGCGTTCGCCACGCTGCACGTAGGCCCCTTCTTCCAGCAACGTACTGATCTGCAGACCCAAAGCAGTCACAGTCTTGTAATCGTTGCTGCCGAAGAAGTCGCGGTTGAAGGTCACGTAGTTGGACAGCCCGTGGGAGATCAGTTCGACCTCTGGCAACCAGACGTTACGCTCGCGATCTTCACGCAGGCTGGCTTTGTAAACCAGGCCGGACTTCTCACCAACCCGCAGACGCGCGTCGAGCAGCGCAAGCCAGGCTTGCATGCCTTCGTGATCGGAAAGCTGTTCCAGGGTTACCGGCGGCAGGTAAACGAAATGCTCGGTCAGTTCCTGAGGATACAAACGCGACAGGCGCTTGAGGGTCTTCATGACCATGCGGAAATCGTTAACCAGACGCTCCAGTTGCGGACCGGAAATACCCGGCGCCGATTCGTTCAAGTGCAGGCTGGCATCTTCAAGAGCCGATTGGGTCATGTACTCTTCCATGGCCTCATCGTCTTTGATGTACTGCTCTTGCTTGCCTTTCTTGACCTTGTACAGCGGCGGTTGAGCGATGTAGATGTAGCCACGCTCAATCAGCTCCGGCAACTGACGGAAGAAGAAGGTCAGCAGCAAGGTGCGGATGTGCGAACCGTCGACGTCAGCATCGGTCATGATGATGATGTTGTGGTAGCGCAGCTTGGCAATGTTGTATTCGTCGCGACCAATGCCGCAGCCGAGCGCGGTGATCAAGGTGCCCACTTCTTGCGAAGAGATCATCTTGTCAAAACGGGCTTTCTCGACGTTAAGGATCTTGCCTTTGAGTGGCAAAATCGCCTGGGTTTTACGATTACGCCCCTGCTTGGCTGATCCGCCAGCAGAGTCCCCTTCCACCAGATACAGCTCGGAGAGGGCCGGGTCTTTCTCTTGGCAGTCAGCGAGTTTGCCCGGCAAGCCTGCGATGTCCAACGCGCCTTTACGGCGAGTCATCTCACGAGCCTTGCGCGCAGCTTCACGAGCACGCGCGGCGTCGATCATCTTGCCCACAACGGCTTTGGCTTCGTTCGGGTTTTCCAGCAGGAAGTCGGAGAAGTGTTTACCCATCTCCTGTTCGACTGCGGTTTTCACTTCCGAAGAAACCAGCTTGTCTTTGGTCTGCGAACTGAATTTAGGGTCCGGCACTTTCACCGAAATAATTGCCGTCAAACCTTCACGTGCATCATCACCGGTGGTCGCGACCTTATGCTTCTTGGCCAGACCTTCCTGCTCGATGTATGTGTTCAGGTTACGCGTCAGTGCAGAACGGAAACCCACGAGGTGAGTACCGCCGTCACGCTGAGGAATGTTGTTGGTGAAGCACAACAGGTTCTCGTTGAAGCTGTCGTTCCACTGCAACGCGATCTCAACGCCAATGCCATCTTCGCGCTGAATGTTGAAGTGGAACACTTGGTTGACCGGAGTCTTGTTGGTGTTCAGGTATTCAACGAACGCACGCAAACCGCCTTCGTATTTGAACAGTTCTTCCTTGCCGCTGCGTTCGTCTTTGAGGACGATGCCGACACCGGAGTTCAGGAAAGACAGTTCACGAATGCGCTTGGCCAGGATGTCCCAGCTGAAATGGATATTCTTGAAGGTGTCAGCCGATGGCTTGAAGTGAATCTCAGTACCGGTGGAATCGCTCTCGCCAACGATGCGCATAGGTTCTTGTGGAACACCATGGATGTAGGTCTGTTCCCAGATCTTGCCGCTGCGACGAACAGTCAGCAGCAACAATTCGGAAAGGGCGTTAACAACCGAAACACCTACTCCGTGCAGGCCGCCGGATACTTTGTAGGAGTTGTCGTCGAACTTTCCGCCAGCGTGAAGCACGGTCATGATGACCTCTGCTGCCGATACGCCTTCTTCTTTATGCACGTCTACCGGAATGCCGCGACCGTTGTCACGGACGGTAATCGATTCGTCTGGGTGGATGATGATGCTGATGTCGTCGCAGTGGCCAGCCAAAGCTTCGTCGATCGAGTTATCAACCACCTCGAACACCATGTGGTGTAGACCGCTGCCATCGTCAGTGTCACCGATGTACATACCGGGACGCTTGCGTACGGCATCTAGCCCTTTCAGCACTTTGATGCTGGAGGAGTCGTACGTGTGGTTTTCGCTCATGCAATCACTCCCGATGGTCGTGGGTCTGGGTGATACGGCCTTGTTCCACGTGGAACAAAGCGACTGGCGTTTCCGTCTGCCAGCCGTCCCTCAATAATTCGTGGTCTACACAGGTGATAAACACCTGGCAGCGTAATTCTTCCAGCAAACGGCAAAGTGCCTGTCGGTGACGCTCATCGAGTTCCGACGGCAAGTCATCCACCAAGTAAATACATTGGCCGCGTCGAGCCTGGCTAACGAGATGTCCTTGGGCAATACGCAACGCACAGACCACCAACTTTTGCTGACCCCGGGACAAAATATCCGCGGCGTTATGTGCGCCTAATCTAAGACGCAAATCAGCGCGTTGTGGTCCGGCCTGTGTATGGCCCATCTGCTGATCCCGATGGAGAGAAGAAGCGAGCACCGTGCTCAGCTCTTTTTCTTTATCCCATCCTCGGTAGTAGCTCAGGGTCAAACCTTCGAGCTCAACCAGCTCGCTCAAGGTTTGTTCAAAGACCGGCTTCAAAGCCTTGATGTATGCTCGGCGAAACTCATCTATTTCATCGCTGGCCAGGCATAACTCTCGATCCCATGCCGCTTGCGAAGCGACGTCAAGTGTACCATGCCGCAGCCATGAGTTTCGCTGCCGCAAGGCCTTCTGCAGGCGCTGCCACGTCGACATGAATCGAGGTTCCACGTGGAACACTCCCCAGTCGAGAAACTGCCTGCGGATCTTTGGCGCACCTTCGAGCAGGCGGAAACTGTCCGGATTGATCAGTTGCAGCGGCAATGTCTCGGCAAGTTGTGCGGCGCTACGTGCGTTCTGCCCATCAATCCGAATTTGAAAGTCGCCTTGGCGATCCCGTGACACACCCAAACTGCTATGTCCGCCTTCGGCAAGTTCGACCTGGCCGAAAACCGTGCACGACGGTTGTTCGTACTGGATGACGGGAAGCAAGCGAGCACTGCGAAAGGACCGGGCAAGACCAAGCAAATGGATGGCTTCCAGCACGCTGGTTTTGCCACTGCCATTTTCACCGTGGAGGATGTTGATACGCGGGGATGGGGAGAAGGTCACCGGGTGCAGATTGCGCACCCCGGTGACCGAGACGCGGCTGAGAGACATCTAGGTTCCGCTGAACATGAGCATGCTGGTTACGTTACAGGCGCATCGGCATAACGACATAGGCGGAATCGTCGTTGTCCGATTCTTGCACCAGGGCGCTGCTGTTGGAATCAGACAGAATCAGTCGAACCTGTTCAGTGGTCATCACACCCAAAACATCCAGCAAGTAGCTGACATTGAAGCCGATTTCCAAAGAACCACCGTTGTAGTCAACGCTGATCTCTTCTTCTGCTTCTTCCTGCTCCGGGTTATTCGCCTGAATCTTCAACTGACCAGCGGCCAACTGCAGACGGATACCGCGATATTTCTCGTTGGAAAGAATCGCCGTACGGCTGAACGCTTCACGCAGCGCCTGACGATCGCCCAATACCAGTTTGTCGCCGCCTTTTGGCAGAACGCGCTCGTAATCGGGGAATTTGCCGTCAACCAGTTTTGAGGTGAAGGTGAACTCACCGGTGGTGGCACGGATATGATGCTGACCCAGCACGATGCTGACGATACCGTCTTGCTCAGTCAGCAGACGCGCCAGCTCCAGAATACCTTTGCGCGGTACGATGACCTGGTGACGATCTGCCTGTTCGATGTCGGCTGTCATCGAGCACATCGCCAGCCGGTGACCGTCGGTGGCAACAGCGCGCAGAATTCCGGCACTGACTTCCAGCAACATACCGTTGAGGTAGTAGCGCACATCCTGTTGAGCCATGGCAAAACTGGTGCGTTCGATGAGGCGGCGCAACTTGCTCTGCACCAGGTTGAACGTCAGGGAGCCCGGACCTTCTTCCACGGTTGGGAAATCGTTGGCTGGCAACGTCGACAAGGTGAAGCGACTGCGGCCAGCCTTGACGACCAACTTGGCATCATCAAGCTTGATGTCAATCAGAGCGTCATTGGGCAGGCTTTTGCAGATGTCCATCAGTTTGCGGGCTGGAACGGTAATCTCGCCCGGCTCAGCAGGTTCTTCCAGCTGCACACGGCCGACGAGCTCGACCTCAAGGTCGGTACCGGTCAGCGAGAGCTGTTGGCCTTGAACAACCAGCAGCACATTGGAGAGCACCGGCAAGGTCTGGCGGCGTTCAACCACGCCGGCGACCAATTGCAGGGGTTTCAACAGGGCTTCGCGTTGAATGGTGAAATGCATGGTCTAGTCCCTTGCCTTAATAAGCTGCGCTGGTGTCATCAGGTAGTCAGAGTACGCAGCAGGTTCTTGTAGTCCTCGCGAATGTCCGCGTCGGATTCCTTAAGCTCGTTGATCTTGCGGCACGCGTGCAAGACCGTCGTATGATCACGGCCGCCAAACACATCGCCAATCTCGGGCAAGCTGTGGTTGGTCAGTTCCTTGGACAACGCCATCGCCACCTGGCGCGGGCGAGCCACAGATCGCGAACGACGCTTGGACAACAGGTCGGATATCTTGATCTTGTAGTACTCCGCGACGGTGCGCTGAATGTTATCCACACTCACCAGCTTGTCTTGCAGAGCCAGCAAGTCTTTCAGCGATTCGCGAATCAGCTCGATGGTGATATCGCGGCCCATGAAGTGCGAGTGGGCAATGACACGCTTGAGCGCACCTTCGAGTTCGCGGACGTTGGAGCGGATGCGCTGGGCAATGAAGAACGCGGCGTCGTGTGGCAGATCCACTTTCGCCTGATCCGCTTTCTTCATCAAAATCGCGACCCGGGTTTCAAGCTCAGGGGGCTCGACTGCAACGGTGAGGCCCCAGCCGAAACGCGACTTCAGACGTTCTTCCAGGCCTTCGATCTCTTTCGGATAGCGGTCACTGGTCAGGATGACTTGCTGTCCACCTTCCAGTAACGCATTGAAAGTATGGAAGAATTCCTCCTGGGAACGCTCCTTGCGGGCGAAGAATTGAATGTCATCGATCAGCAGTGCGTCTACCGAACGATAGAAGCGCTTGAACTCGTTGATGGCATTCAGTTGCAGCGCCTTGACCATGTCGGCCACGAAGCGCTCCGAATGCAGGTACACAACCTTGGCATTCGGATTCTTCTTTAACAGGTGGTTACCCACAGCGTGCATCAAGTGGGTTTTACCCAAGCCCACACCACCGTAAAGAAACAGCGGGTTGTAGCCGTGCTTGGGATTGTCCGCGACTTGCCAGGCAGCAGCACGCGCCAGCTGGTTGGACTTACCTTCGACGAAGTTTTCAAAGGTGAAGGTTCGGTTCAGGTAACTGGTGTGCTTGAGCGCACCTTCTACCTGGACCGTGCGTTGCTCGGCACGCGCCGGAGCTTGCTGGGAACTGGCCCCAGCCATCGGATCAAAACTGGCCCGCGACGGCTCGTCATGGACCGGCATCGAATGCACAGGTGCCGGCGTCGCAACGTGAGCCGGCGCGGAAGCAGCGACCTGGTTTGAAGCCATTGCTTGAGAAGCAGCGGCGGCCAGCGGCGCGTTGGGTGCGGCGCGGGGAGCAGAGCTGCGCTTGCTGCCTATTAATAAAGAAAGCGCAGGTGCCAGACCCTGGCCGTGTTCACCCAGCAGCTCAAGCAAGCGACTCAGGTATTTTTCATTGACCCAATCGAGAACAAAGCGGTTCGGCGCATAGACGCGCAACTCGTCGCCTTCGGCTTCGACCTGTAGCGGACGGATCCAGGTGTTGAATTGCTGGGCAGGCAGCTCGTCGCGCAAAAGCTCCACGCACTGCTGCCAAAGTTCCACTGACACGGATATCCCCTAAGTCGAAAGCCGGTGAGGCAAAAAACAAGCGGCCATTGTAACGATCAGAGCGAGACTTATCCACATGTAGCTTGCTTACAGAACGCTTGAAATCGGGCTTTCATGGGGAAATTACGCGACGGACGGCACGTGGATAAGCTCTGTGGATAACCGTGTCTCAGCTCATTGCATAAGTCGGGTCGAAAGTCTGTGGATAACCAGCCTGTGGATAACCAGGCATTCCATGCACAGCTTTTCCGACAGCGCAGCACAGGCAGAGCACCGTTTCTCGACAGTGTTGTCATTCTCTGTACGCTACGTTTTTACTGGGCTGAGGGCAGTTATCCACAGACAGATGCCTCCCTAGCTTTAATAAGCTTTATAAAGAAGCTTTAAATACTTTCCTTCTTTATTTCTATATCTAGCGCCGTCATCCATTTCGAATCAATCTGAGGGATCGGCAAAAAACGCCCTGAAGAAGTAAATGAAGGAAACGTTGGTTGGAAATTGACCTAGACGCGCGGTTTCTCTAGAATCCCCGGTCTCTTAAAACGGGGGCCATTCCGGCCCGTTGTGGACGAACCAGGTAACACGACAATGAAACGTACTTTCCAACCAAGCACTATCAAACGCGCTCGTACTCACGGTTTCCGTGCTCGCATGGCTACCAAGAACGGCCGTGCCGTCCTGTCGCGTCGCCGCGCCAAAGGTCGTGCGCGTCTGGCAGTTTGATAATCCGGCACTGGAGGTGAGTCAGGACTTCAGTCGGGAAAAGCGTTTGCTTACTCCCCGGCATTTCAAGGCAGTCTTTGACTCCCCTACCGGCAAGGTTCCGGGGAAAAATCTCCTGCTCCTTGCGCGCAATAACGACCTTGATCATCCCCGTCTGGGGCTGGTTATCGGTAAAAAGAGCGTCAAACTCTCCGTTGAGCGCAACCGCTTGAAACGCCTGATGCGCGAATCATTTCGTCAACACCAAGATAATTTGGTCGGTTGGGATATCGTGATTGTCGCGCGCAAAGGGTTGGGTGAAATAGAAAACCCCGAATTGATTCAGCATTTCGGCAAGCTCTGGAAGCGTCTGGCGCGTAGTCAGCCGGCTCCTGCTGCAAACACCGAAACTGTAGGGGTAGACAGTACCGATGCGTAAACTGGCGCTCGTTCCGATCCAGTTCTACCGCTATGCCATCAGCCCGCTGATGGCCAGTCACTGTCGCTTCTACCCCAGTTGCTCCTGCTACGCGTATGAAGCCATTGAAAATCATGGCCTTCTACGCGGTGGCTGGCTGACCTTTCGTCGATTAGGTCGCTGTCATCCGTGGAATGCCGGTGGCTATGACCCGGTTCCACCTGTCCCCACCTCCCGTTCTTCTTCGATGGCCGAGTAATCATGGATATTAAACGCACGATCCTGATCGTCGCCCTGGCAATCGTGACCTACGTCGGGGTTCTGAAATGGAACCAAGACTACGGCCAGGCCGCCCTGCCGACTCAGAATGTTGCTGCCAGCACCACCGCACCGGCTATACCGGATACGGCTGCAGGTACGAATGCTTCTGCAAGTGCCGATGTTCCTAGCGCCAGCGGCGATGCGACTGCTCCAATCGAAACCCCGGTTGCAACCAGCAAAGATCTCATCCAGGTCAAAACGGATGTGCTCAATCTCGAAATCGACCCGGTTGGTGGCGATGTCGTTCAGCTGCGACTGCCGCTTTATCCACGTCGTCAAGATCATCCAGACGTTCCGTTCCAGCTGTTCGATAACGGCGGCGAGCGTATCTTCCTGGCGCAAAGTGGTCTGACCGGCGTAAACGGCCCGGACGCTCGACCTGCTGGTCGTCCTGTTTACTCGACAGCACAGAAGTCTTATCAACTGGTTGATGGTCAGGACCAATTGGTCGTTGATCTGAAATTCACTGATAACGGCGTCAACTACATCAAGCGCTTTACCTTCAAGCGCGGCCTGTATGACCTGGTTGTCAGCTATGTGATCGATAACCAGAGCGCTCAGCCATGGTCCGGTAACATGTTCGCGCAACTCAAGCGTGACGCCAGTTCCGATCCATCGTCGACCACTGCTACCGGTACCGCGACTTACCTGGGTGCCGCTCTGTGGACACCTTCGGAACCCTACAAAAAGGTGTCGATGAAAGACATCGACAAGGGTTCGATCAAGGAAACCGTACAAGGTGGTTGGGTTGCATGGCTGCAGCACTACTTCGTAACGGCCTGGATTCCCGACAAGAACAACAGCAACGCTGTTACCACTCGTAAGGATAGCCAAGGCAACTACATCATTGGTTTCACTGGCCCGGCGTTGACCGTTGCGCCAGGCGCCAAAGGTGAAGCGACCGCTACGTTGTATGCCGGCCCGAAAAGCCAGGCGGTGCTCAAAGAGTTATCCCCAGGCCTGGAATTGACGGTCGACTACGGCATTCTGTGGTTCATCGCTCAACCGATCTTCTGGTTGCTGCAACACATCCACGCCATTGTGGGTAACTGGGGCTGGTCGATTATCTTCCTGACCATGCTGATCAAAGGGCTTTTCTTCCCTCTGTCGGCTGCCAGCTACAAGTCCATGGCTCGCATGCGTGCAGTTGCACCGAAACTCGCCATTCTGAAAGAACAACATGGTGATGACCGGCAGAAAATGTCGCAGGCCATGATGGAGTTGTACAAGAAGGAAAAGATCAACCCGCTGGGTGGATGCTTGCCTATTCTTGTACAAATGCCGGTGTTCCTGTCGCTGTACTGGGTTCTGCTTGAAAGCGTTGAAATGCGCCAGGCCCCGTGGCTGTTGTGGATTACCGACCTGTCGATCAAGGATCCGTTCTTCATCCTGCCGATCATCATGGGCGCCACGATGTTCATCCAGCAGCGTTTGAACCCAACACCTCCGGATCCGATGCAGGCCAAGGTCATGAAGCTGATGCCAATCATCTTCACGTTCTTCTTCCTGTGGTTCCCGGCTGGTCTGGTTCTGTACTGGGTTGTGAACAACACCTTGTCCATTACGCAGCAGGCGTACATCACTCGTAAGATCGAAGCGGCTGCCAAGAAAGCCGAAGCCTGATCTAACCTGTGAATAAGTTGTGCAAGGCGCCCCCTAGTGGGGCGTTTTGCTATCTGTCATTTGCTCCAGGAGCCGGACCATGAATGTCCCACGTGAAACCATTGCTGCCATCGCCACTGCCCAGGGCCGTGGCGGAGTCGGCATTGTGCGTATATCCGGCCCCTTGGCGAGCAAGGCGGCGGTCGCCATTACCGGCCGCGAACCTAAACCGCGTTTTGCGCATTACGGGCCGTTTGCCGACGAGTCCGGGCAGGTCATTGACGAAGGCATCACCCTGTATTTTCCGGGGCCAAATTCATTTACGGGCGAAGATGTTCTTGAATTGCAGGGCCATGGCGGGCCCGTAGTCCTGGATATGCTGCTGCAAAGATGCCTGCAACTGGGCAGTCGCCTGGCTCGGCCAGGTGAATTCAGTGAGCGAGCATTTCTCAACGACAAACTGGACCTTGCCCAGGCCGAGGCCATTGCTGACCTGATCGAAGCCAGTTCGGCCCAGGCCGCGCGCAATGCTTTGCGTTCGTTGCAGGGCGCATTTTCCCGGCGTGTGGATAACTTGACCGAGAAATTGATCAGCCTGCGTATCTATGTCGAAGCGGCAATCGACTTTCCCGAGGAAGAAATCGACTTCCTCGCCGATGGCCATGTGCTGAATATGCTGGATGCAGTGCGTGATGAGTTATCCACAGTGCAGCGCGAAGCCGGGCAGGGCGCGCTATTACGTGACGGGATGACCGTGGTCATCGCCGGTCGACCGAATGCGGGTAAATCAAGCCTTCTGAACGCGCTGGCAGGTAAGGAAGCGGCCATCGTCACCGAGATTGCCGGCACCACTCGGGATATCCTGCGCGAACATATCCACATCGATGGCATGCCGCTGCACGTCGTAGACACGGCCGGTTTGCGCGATACCGAAGATCAGGTGGAGAAAATCGGCGTGGAACGCGCGCTCAAGGCTATCGGTGAGGCCGATCGGATTCTGTTGGTGGTCGATTCCACCGCCCCGGAAGCTGTGGATCCTTTTGCATTATGGCCCGAGTTTCTCGAACAGCGGCCTGATCCGGCCAAAGTCACCCTGATTCGCAACAAGGCGGATTTGAGCGGCGATCTGATCGAGATGCAAACCAGCGCCGATGGCCACGTGACCATCAGTCTCAGCGCCAAGGCGGAAGGGCAAGGCCTGGAGTTGCTGCGCGAACATCTCAAGGCCTGCATGGGCTACGAGCAGACCTCTGAGAGCAGCTTCAGCGCACGTCGACGCCATTTGGAGGCGCTACGTCATGCCAGTGGCTCGCTTGAACACGGCAGGGCGCAGCTGACGCTGGCGGGTGCCGGCGAGTTATTGGCCGAAGATCTGCGTCAGGCACAGCAATCCCTGGCGGAAATTACCGGTGCATTCAGCTCGGACGACCTGTTGGGTCGAATATTTTCCAGCTTTTGCATCGGCAAATAGTTATTTGCGGCCAGGCCGTCGAACCCTGGCCGCCAATAACTTATCCACAGGTCTACCAGTTGTAGCTCACCGAACCCAGCAAGGTTCGGCTGTCGCCCCAATAGCAGCGACCGGCATCGTTACAGCCCGATACATATTCCTTGTCGAACAGGTTCTTGGCGTTCAGATCCACCGACCAGTTCTTGTCGATCTGATAACCGATTGCCGCGTCCACCAGCGTCACGTCACCCGAATCGAGCTTGCCGTACAGCGAACTCGCCGTGTAGGCAAAGGTGCTGTCGAAGTAGCGAATGCCGCCACCAACGTGTAATCCGTTGAGATAACCGTCAAGAAAGCGGTATTTCGCCCAGGCCGACGCCTGATTACGCGGCACGCCGGTGATTTGATGGCCTTCGATCAACGAGCCCGCAGTGTCCTTGATCACCCGCGCATCGGTATAGGTGTAGGAAGCGGTCAGATTCAGGTTGCGATTGATGTCGCTGTTGACCTCCAGTTCCACGCCCTTGGAGCGGCTTTTGCCCACTTGCCGGTAACTGGCGCTGGTCGAATCGAAATAGGTGTCGTCCTTTTTGCGCAGGTCGAAGACCGATGCGGTCATGGTGGTATTCCAGCCCGCCGGTTCGTATTTCAAACCTGCTTCATATTGTTCGCTGGTAATCGGGTCCAGCGGCGAACCGCCGTTGGAAATCTGCTGCACCGGGACGAATGCGGTGGAATAGCTGACATACGGCGTCAGGCCGTTGTCGAACTGGTACATCACCCCGCCTTGATAGGTGAATTTCTGATCGTTGGAGTGGATACCGCCGGCAGGTGCCAGCTTGTTGCGGAAATCACTCTCGACCCAGTCCTGACGCCCGCCCAACAGGAAGATCCAGTTGTCGTACTTGCTCTGGATCTGCGCATACAAACCCTGCATTTTCTGTTCGAGCAAGGTGTTCTGCACGGCGATAGAGGTCACCGGGTCCTGTGGATAAATCGGGTTGAAAATATCAATGCGTCCCGCCGAACCCGCATCCCAGTCCTGACTGAACGAAGTGCGGTCAAAACTGGCGCCGAACAGCACGGTGTTTTCCAGCCCGCCCGCGTTGAATTTGCCTTCGAGCTGGTTATCCAGCGAATAGACCATCGACTTGTTGTACCGGTCGTAAGCGGTGACGTTCAACAAGGTGCCGAAGCCAGCGTTATTCAGATTGCCTGGCCAGGTCTCGTGGCGGGTAATCCGCGACTGCAAATAGCGCGAATTCTGCCGGAACTGCCAATCGTCGTTGAAGCTGTGGCTGAACTCGTAACCGGCACTCCAGGTTTCACGCTCGAAGGTGTTCCAGTCCGGCACGCCGAGCATGGTGTCCTTGTCCAGCTTGCCATTGGGATTGCGCAGCAAAGTGCCAGCGGCAGGCAGTCCAAGCTCCATGTTGGTGTGATCTTTCTGATAGTTGGTCAGCAAGGTCAGGGTGTTGTAATCGTCGAAATTCAGGGTCAAGGAAGGCGCGATGTAGATACGGTCGTCTGGCACGTGATCGGTTTGCGTATCGGCGTTGCGCCCCATCATGACCACGCGACCCAGAATATTGCCGCTATCGTCCAACGGGCCGGAGATATCCACACCCAGCTGACGGCGGTTGTTCGAACCATAACTGAGCTGCACTTCGCCCTGGGGAATGGCGGTCGGGCGTTTACTCACCACATTGACCAGCCCACCGGGCGCGTTTTCCCCATACAGAATTGAAGAGGGGCCGCGAAACACTTCGACCCGCTCCAGCCCGTAAGGCTCGGTAGTGGTGTCATAACGATTGCCCTGTACACGCAAGCCGTCACGCAGCAGGCCGTAGCCATAGTCGGTAGCGTTAAAACCGCGAATGAAAAAAAGATCGCCCGCCAGGTTATCCCCAGCCGCGAAGGGTGGCGCGAAAATGCCCGGCACGTAACCGAGGGCTTCAGTGAGGGTTTGGGTCTTCTGATCTTTCATGCGTTGGCCGGTCACCACGGACACCGAGCGCGGCGTCTCCGACAACGGCGTGTCGGTCTTGGTGCCGACGCGACTCTTTTCAGCCTTGTAACCAACATCCAGCGTGCGGCCCTGACTGGCATCATCGGTCTGGAAACTGTTGACGTTGGTGGGGCCGAGCACCACTGAACCGTTCTCCGGAACCGGCTGCAGGATGTAACTTCCCGGCGCCTGCGCTGCAACTTGCAGCCGCGAACCCTGCAGCAACACGGCGAAACCCTGCTCGACCGAATAGCTTCCTTGCAGCCCGGCGCTGCGGCGATTGGCGGTCTGCTCCGGAGAAAACGACAAAATCACATTGGCCGCCGAGGCAAACTGACTCAACGCGCTGTCCAGCGGCCCGGCACTGATATTGAAATTTTGCGTAACGCTGGCAGCAATAGCGCTGTTTGCTGTCAAAGCGAATCCGACGCCGCTGGCCATCAACAGGCTGTAGCTGAAGCATTGTCGGAAAAGACGCTGGCGAGCAGGAAGCGGAAGCGGTGGAAAGCGCATGGTCTTGAAGGCCCTGAAGGATTGAAATTCGCGTTTACCTGTAGGGCCGTGCCATGCAAAAAAAAGATAACCCTGTGGATAGATTTATTTTCAGGCGGGATTCGATCAGACCGTGCTCTTGACCGAAACCCAATAACGCGTGAAATGGCTGATGCGAATCGGCAGTGTCGCCTGCAAGTTGGCCAGCACCGCATCGATGGCATCAAGACGGAAGGCTCCCGAAACCCGCAATCGAGCAGCGTGCTCATCACAGTGCATGACGCCCGGACGATAGCGGCTCAGCTCATCAATCAGATCCCCGAGCCGGGCGTTGAGCACCACCAGTTGCCCGTCAACCCAGGCCACTTCGGCAGGCGTGTATGTGCGCCCCGGAGTAGCGCGATGCTCGTCAAACTCTGCGCTTTCCCCTGCCTTGAGCAGAAGCGGATTGCCGGTGGGTTCCTTGGGCAGAAGGCTGACCTGATCTTCCAGGACGCCGACCCGAGTCGTGGTTTTCAGTTGCCTAACCGAGAAACGCGTACCTAACGCCTGAACCCGGCCTTGATGGGTTTCGACGAAAAACGGCCGGGTGTCGCCACGTTTGCCGGTCTGGATCAGAATTTCGCCTGCGCGAAGGCGGATCAGGCGCTGCTGAGCGTCAAACACCACGTCGATAGCGGTATCGGTGTTCAGCTCGATCTGACTGCCATCCGCCAGTTCAATATGTTGCCGCTGACCGACAGGCGTCCGGTAATCCGCCCAGACATTGCCCAGGCTGGTGTGCTGCTTGATGTTCCAGCCCACGTAGCCGGCGCCGGCGATAACCAGCATCAATTTGAGAATGTCGCGACGCTGGCGCGGCTCGGACAACGTGCGCCGCGTCAGATCAGCCGGTAACGCACCAAGCCCGCGTTGCAATTGCTCCATCTGATTCCACGCTGCCTGATGGGCCGGGTCGCTAGCCAGCCATTCCTGCCAGGCGCGTTGCTCGGCGGGCGTCGGCTGCTCAACCTGAAACTGCACGTACCAACTGGCCGCCGCCTGGAAAACCTTGCGATCCGGCACATTGATCATGCCAACCCCGCCAAGAGCATTGAGCATTCCGTGAACGCGCGAATCATGTGCTTCTTAACAGTGGTCAGGGAGACCTGCAGTTGCTCGGCGATCTGTTGATAAGTCAGGCCATCGATCTGCGACAGCATGAAGATGCGATGAACCCGCGGGCCTAGACTCGCCAGGGTTTTATCCACAGCCACCAACGTTTCGATGATCAGTGCCTTGTCCTCTTCACTAATGACCGTGAGTTCAGGGCGAGCAGCCAGGGATTGCAGATAAGCCTGCTCAATGGCCCGCCGTCGATACCGGTCAATCACCAGGCCTCTTGCCACGGTCGCCAAGTAATCCCGGGGCTCACGGATCTGCGCGGCATTGGCCGAGCCGAGAATCCGCACGAACGTATCGTGAGCCAGATCGGCCGCATCGCACGCATTGGACAGCCTGCCCTTGAGCCAGCCATGCAACCACGAGTGATGCTGCTCATAAATGCGCTGGACTGCGGTCGTGTGGGATTGAGAGGACATAGGCAAGGAGAGAGAGTTAATGATAATGCCTATTATTAGCTTTTGTTTCTGGAACTCACAAGAGCGCCGATACGCGCGCTTTTCAGAATTTATTGACGGCCCTTAATGAAAGTCCCGCTAACCACGAGCTCGTCGATACTATTTTTTTTTCCCAATTTCGAAGAATTTCGCGATTAAGCCCTGTGCATAACGCACCTTTAGCTCGGTTGATAAGCGGGGGTTAAAGCTGAGGAAAAACCTGCCTGTGGACAAGTACCGTTTTAATCCACAGGCTCAAGGCACTTATCCCAACCCTCCATTGGCACATGACCACAGACTTTTTAATCTCTGTACACATTGATATATATGGCTTGTAGAGTTCTATCCACAGAAAAGGTGCTCAGTATAAATAAACATAAAAACAAAGATTCTATAAATCTTCTCTCTTTTAATTTCTATATCTGAGAGTTTTCCACAGCTGGTTAAATTTTGTTCAACGGGTTCCTTTCAGGGGGGTGAAGTCCCTATACTTGTCAGCTATCCCAAATTCCCATCTACAACAGGCACGAGGTGCGTGGTGGATTTCCCTTCCCGTTTTGAAGTGATCGTCATCGGTGGCGGTCATGCCGGTACCGAGGCCGCACTGGCGTCGGCACGTATGGGTGCAAAAACCCTTCTGTTGACCCATAACGTGGAAACGCTGGGTCAGATGAGCTGCAACCCGGCGATCGGTGGCATCGGTAAAAGCCATCTGGTCAAGGAAATCGACGCCCTTGGCGGCGCCATGGCGATGGCCACGGACAAAGGCGGTATTCAGTTCCGCGTTTTGAACAGCCGCAAAGGCCCGGCAGTACGGGCCACCCGTGCTCAAGCAGACCGCGTCCTGTACAAGGCCGCGATCCGTGAAGCCATTGAAAACCAGCCGAACCTGTGGATATTTCAACAAGCCTGTGACGACCTGATCGTCGAGCAGGATCAAGTTCGTGGTGTCGTGACCCAAATGGGCCTGCGCATCATGGCCGACTCGGTTGTCCTGACCACCGGCACCTTCCTCGGCGGACTTATCCACATCGGGATGCAGAATTATTCGGGGGGTCGCGCCGGAGATCCGCCGTCGATTGCCCTGGCACAACGCTTACGTGAATTACCGCTGCGCGTGGGTCGCCTGAAAACCGGTACGCCGCCGCGCATTGACGGTCGTTCGGTAGATTTCTCGGTGATGACCGAGCAACCGGGTGATACGCCGATCCCGGTCATGTCGTTCATGGGGTCCAGGGAACAGCATCCAGCCCAGGTCAGTTGCTGGATCACCCATACCAACGCCCGTACCCACGAAATCATCGCGGCCAACCTTGATCGTTCACCGATGTATTCGGGGATCATCGAAGGTGTTGGCCCGCGCTATTGCCCATCGATCGAAGACAAGATCCACCGCTTTGCCGACAAGGAAAGCCATCAGGTCTTCATCGAACCGGAAGGGCTGAACACGCACGAGCTGTATCCAAACGGCATTTCCACCTCTCTGCCGTTCGACGTTCAGCTGCAAGTGGTGCGCTCGATTCGCGGCATGGAAAACGCCCATATCGTGCGTCCCGGCTATGCCATCGAATACGACTATTTCGACCCTCGTGACTTGAAATACAGCCTGGAAACCAAGGTCATCGGCGGTCTGTTCTTCGCTGGGCAGATCAACGGCACCACCGGTTACGAAGAAGCCGGAGCCCAGGGTTTGCTGGCTGGAGCCAACGCCGCGCTGCGCGCCCAGGGCAAGGAGAGCTGGTGCCCGCGACGTGACGAGGCGTACATCGGAGTGCTGGTTGACGACCTGATTACCCTGGGAACCCAGGAACCGTACCGGATGTTTACGTCCCGGGCGGAATACCGTTTGATCCTGCGTGAAGACAACGCCGACCTGCGTCTGACCGAAAAAGGCCGTGAGCTGGGTCTGGTCGATGACCAGCGCTGGGCCGCGTTCTGCACCAAGCGCGAAAGCATCGAGCGCGAAGAACAACGCCTGAAAAGTACCTGGGTTCGTCCCGGCACCGAACAGGGCGAAGCGATTGCCAGTCATTTCGGCACGCCGCTGACTCACGAATACAATCTGCTCAACCTGTTGACTCGTCCGGAAATCGATTACGCCAGCCTGGTGTCGATCACTGGTGATGGCTGCGTGGATCCGCAAGTGGCCGAACAGGTCGAGATCAAGGCCAAGTACGCCGGTTACATCGACCGTCAGCAGGATGAGATTGCCCGGTTGCGGGCCAGTGAAGACACTAAGCTTCCTGAAGATATCGACTACACCGGCATTTCCGGGCTGTCGAAAGAAATTCAGGGCAAGCTGGGGATAACCCGGCCGGAAACCCTCGGACAGGCTTCACGCATTCCCGGCGTTACCCCGGCGGCGATTTCCCTGTTGATGATTCATTTGAAAAAACGCGGCGCGGGCCGTCAGTTGGAGCAAAGCGCTTGAGTTCTATGGTCACCCCGCAACACGCCGAAGAGTTGTCCCGTGGCGCCCAACAACTGGGTGTAAAGCTCAGCGAAAGCCAGCACACCCAGCTGCTGGCTTACCTGGCGCTGCTGATCAAGTGGAACAAGGCCTACAATCTCACTGCAGTGCGTAATCCCGATGAGATGGTTTCGCGGCATTTGCTCGACAGTCTGAGCGTCGTCCCCTTCATCGATGGCCCGCGTTGGCTCGATGTCGGCAGTGGCGGCGGCATGCCAGGCATTCCATTGGCTATCCTGTTTCCGGAGATGAAAGTCACCGTACTGGACAGCAATGGCAAGAAAACACGATTTCTGACCCAGGTTAAACTTGAGCTCAAGCTCGACAATCTGGAAGTTATCCACAGCCGTGCAGAGTCTTATCAGCCCGCAGTACCGTTTACCGGGATTGTTTCCCGGGCGTTCAGCAGTCTCGAGGACTTTACCGGGTGGACCCGTCACATGGGGGACACCGATACGCGATGGCTGGCGATGAAAGGGCTGCATCCTGCCGATGAGCTGGTAGCATTACCGGCAGATTTTTACCTCGATAGCGCACAAGCCTTGACCGTCCCCGGTTGCCAAGGCCAACGCCATCTGCTGATACTGCGCCGCACGGCATGACTGGGAACACAAGCAAGAATGGCTAAGGTATTCGCGATAGCGAACCAAAAGGGTGGTGTGGGCAAAACCACCACCTGCATCAACCTCGCAGCGTCACTGGTCGCGACCAAGCGCCGCGTCCTGTTGATCGATCTCGACCCGCAAGGCAACGCTACGATGGGTAGTGGTGTGGATAAGCACGGGCTGGAAAACTCCATTTACGACGTACTGATCGGCGAATGTGATCTGGTGCAGGCCATGCAGTTTTCCGAGCATGGCGGTTATCAGCTGCTGCCGGCCAACCGCGACCTCACGGCTGCGGAAGTCAATCTGCTGGAAATGCAGATGAAGGAAAGTCGTCTGCGCAATGCGCTGGCGCCGATCCGCGAGAATTACGACTACATCCTCATCGATTGTCCGCCGTCGCTGTCGATGCTGACGTTGAACGCTCTGGTTGCAGCCGACGGGGTGATTATCCCGATGCAATGCGAATACTTTGCCCTCGAAGGGCTCAGTGACCTTGTGGATAACATCAAGCGCATTGGCGAACTGCTCAACCCGCAGCTGAAAATCGAAGGCCTGTTGCGAACCATGTATGACCCTCGCCTGAGCCTGATCAACGATGTTTCTGCCCAGCTCAAGGAACACTTTGGCGAACAGCTGTACGACACGGTGATTCCGCGCAACATCCGTCTGGCCGAGGCACCGAGTTTCGGCATGCCGGCGCTGGCGTATGACAAGTCATCGCGCGGTGCGCTGGCCTACCTGGCTCTGGCCGGGGAAATGGTTCGTCGTCAACGGCGCACTACGCGCACAGCTCAGCCAACTTAAGGGAATCCCATGGCCGTCAAGAAACGAGGTCTCGGACGTGGGCTGGACGCACTTCTGAGCAGTCCAACCGTCAGTTCGCTGGAAGAACAGGCCGTCAAGGCCGATCAGCGCGAATTGCAGCACGTACCCCTGGACCTGATCCAGCGGGGCAAATATCAACCGCGCCGTGACATGGACCCGCAAGCCCTCGAAGAGCTGGCCCAGTCGATCAAGGCGCAAGGCGTGATGCAGCCCATCGTAGTGCGTCCGCTTGCCGACAACCGTTTTGAAATCATTGCCGGCGAGCGCCGCTGGCGTGCCAGCCAGCAGGCCGGGATGGAGACCATTCCCGCGATGGTGCGCGATGTGCCGGATGAAACGGCCATCGCCATGGCGCTGATCGAGAATATTCAGCGCGAGGACCTCAATCCCATCGAGGAAGCGGTCGCCCTGCAGCGTTTGCAGCAGGAGTTCCAGCTGACCCAGCAGCAAGTCGCCGACGCGGTGGGTAAATCCCGCGTCAGCGTGGCCAACCTGTTGCGTCTGATTGCGCTGCCGGAAGTTATCAAGACCATGCTGTCCCATGGCGACCTGGAAATGGGTCATGCCCGCGCTTTGCTCGGTTTGCCGGAAGACAGGCAGGTCGAAGGGGCGCGACACGTTGTCGCACGTGGCCTGACTGTGCGTCAGACAGAAGCCCTGGTTCGCCAGTGGCTGAGCGGAAAACCGGCCGCTGCGGAACCGGTAAAAACCGATCCGGACATCAGTCGCCTGGAACAGCGATTGGCCGAACGGCTGGGCTCCGCGGTGCAAATTCGCCACGGGCAGAAGGGAAAAGGTCAATTGGTCATCCGATATAACTCGCTGGATGAGCTTCAGGGCGTGCTCGCACACATCCGCTGAAACAATTGCTGTGTAGCGTGTAGTCGGAAATCACTACCTTACGGTTGAATAGGGGCTTAAGCGCCCCTATACTCTGCGCGCATTTTGTCGGCACATTTTATGCCAAGTTATTGATTTTGGCGGCCGACGCACCAGGAGCAGTTGTGATGGAATCACGCATGCCAAACCGCTTGCCGTTCCATCGCCTGGCGGTTTTTCCGGTACTGCTGGCTCAATTTATTGTCCTGCTGCTGGCAGCCTTGGCGCTGTGGCAGTGGCACGGGGTCGTAGCTGGATATTCAGGGCTGTGCGGAGGCCTGATAGCTTGGCTCCCCAATTTGTATTTCGCTCATAAGGCTTTCCGGTTCACCGGGGCTAGAGCAGCGCAAGCCATTGTCCGGTCTTTTTATGCCGGCGAGGCGGGCAAACTGATTTTGACGGCAGTGCTGTTTGCACTGACGTTCGCAGGTGTGAAGCCATTGGCGCCGCTGGCTGTATTCGGCGTCTTCATGCTGACCCAACTGGTCAGCTGGTTCGCACCGGTGCTTATGAGAACAAGACTTTCGAGACCTTAGGGCGTTTGAGGCAACCATGGCAGAGCAAACAGCTTCGGGCTATATCCAGCACCACTTGCAGAACCTGACCTTTGGTCATTTGCCGGACGGCACTTGGGGCTTCGCCCACGATGCGGCCGCGGCGAAGGAAATGGGTTTTTGGGCTTTCCACGTCGATACTCTCGGCTGGTCGGTCGCACTGGGTCTGATCTTCGTCCTGATTTTCCGCATGGCGGCAAAAAAGGCGACTTCAGGTCAACCAGGCGCACTGCAGAACTTCGTTGAAGTGCTTGTCGAATTCGTCGACGGCAGCGTGAAGGACAGCTTCCACGGTCGTAGCCCGGTGATTGCACCGCTGGCGCTGACCATTTTCGTCTGGGTTTTCCTGATGAACGCCGTCGACCTTATCCCGGTCGACTGGATTCCTCAGCTGGCGATCATGATCACCGGGGATCATCACATTCCGTTCCGTGCGGTATCGACGACTGACCCTAACGCGACCCTGGGCATGGCCCTGTCGGTGTTTGCGTTGATCATCATCTACAGTATCAAGGTCAAGGGCATCGGTGGTTTCATCGGTGAATTGACACTTCACCCGTTCGGCAGCAAGAACATCTTTGTTCAGGCGCTGTTGATTCCGGTGAACTTCCTGCTTGAATTCGTGACTCTGATTGCCAAACCTATTTCGTTGGCACTGCGTCTGTTCGGCAACATGTACGCTGGCGAGCTGGTGTTCATCCTGATCGCCGTCATGTTCGGCAGCGGCCTGCTCTGGCTCAGCGGCCTGGGCGTGGTTCTGCAATGGGCGTGGGCTGTATTCCACATCCTGATCATCACCTTGCAGGCGTTCATCTTCATGATGCTGACCATCGTTTACCTGTCGATGGCGCACGAAGACAACCATTAAGACTCGCCTGGCGCGTCTGGATGTACCTCTCGTTTCGGCGAGAGGATAGCCGCAAGCGGGTAACCGCAAGGGCTGATGCTGGAAACGATTTGTTTTACCGCTTTAATCTAAAAAACCTAACCAATACGACGTAAAAGTCGGGAGGAAAGATGGAAACTGTAGTTGGTCTAACTGCTATCGCTGTTGCACTGTTGATCGGCCTGGGCGCACTGGGTACTGCAATCGGTTTCGGCCTGCTGGGCGGCAAGTTCCTGGAAGGCGCTGCTCGCCAACCAGAAATGGTTCCAATGCTGCAGGTCAAAATGTTCATCGTTGCCGGTCTGCTCGACGCCGTGACCATGATCGGTGTTGGTATCGCTCTGTTCTTCACCTTTGCGAACCCCTTCGTTGGTCAACTCGCTGGCTAATCTCTCGAATATTCGAGGTGATTGGTGTGATGGACAACGAACGAGCGAGGTGTTGGCGTGAACATTAATGCAACCCTGATTGGCCAGTCCGTTGCGTTCTTCATTTTTGTGCTGTTCTGCATGAAGTACGTTTGGCCTCCGGTCATTACGGCTTTGCACGAACGTCAGAAGAAGATCGCGGATGGACTGGACGCTGCCAGCCGAGCAGCTCGCGACCTGGAGTTGGCCCAAGAGAAAGCGGGTCATCAACTGCGCGATGCAAAAGCTCAGGCAGCTGAAATCATTGAGCAAGCCAAGAAACGCGGTACTCAGATTGTCGACGAAGCCCGGGAACAGGCTCGCGTTGAAGCTGAACGTGTGAAGGCTCAGGCTCAGGCCGAGATCGAGCAGGAACTGAACAGTGTCAAAGATGCGCTGCGCGCCCAATTGGGTAGCCTGGCAGTCAACGGCGCAGAGAAGATCCTGGGTGCCACAATCGATCAAAACGCGCACGCGGAGCTGGTTAATAAACTGGCTGCTGAAATTTAAGCGAGGGCGATCATGGCAGAACTGACCACGTTGGCCCGACCTTACGCTAAGGCAGCCTTCGAGTACGCCCAGGCTCACCAGCAACTGGCCAATTGGTCAGCCATGCTCGGCCTGGCTGCAGCGGTGTCGGAAGACGACACCATGCAGCGCGTACTCAAGGCCCCGCGACTGACGAGCGCAAACAAGGCCACCACTTTTATTGAAGTGTGTGGCGACAAGTTCGATGCCAAGGCACAGAATTTCATCCACATCGTTGCTGAAAACGACCGTCTCCCGCTTTTGCCGGAGATTGCCGAACTGTTCGACCTGTACAAGGCCGAGCAGGAAAAATCAGTCGATGTCGATGTCACCAGTGCTTTTGCATTGAACCAAGAACAGCAAGACAAACTCGCCAAGGTTCTCAGTGCACGGCTCGGCCGGGAAGTGCGCCTGCACGCTGCGGAGGATGCCACCCTTATCGGTGGTGTCGTAATCCGCGCCGGCGACCTGGTTATCGATGGCTCAGTTCGCGGCAAACTCGCGCAACTAGCCGAAGCATTGAAATCTTGAGTTTGAAGGGGCAGCAGAGCAATGCAGCAACTCAATCCTTCCGAAATAAGTGAAATCATCAAGGGTCGCATCGACAAGCTCGATGTAACCTCCCAAGCCCGTAACGAAGGCACAGTCGTCAGCGTATCTGACGGCATCGTGCGGATTCACGGTCTGGCCGACGTAATGTACGGCGAGATGATCGAGTTTCCGGGCGGCGTCTACGGTATGGCGCTGAACCTTGAGCAAGACTCTGTAGGTGCTGTGGTACTGGGCGCTTACACGACTCTGGCTGAAGGCATGAGCGCCAAGTGCACTGGCCGCATCCTAGAAGTTCCGGTTGGTCCGGAACTGCTTGGCCGCGTAGTCGATGCACTGGGTAACCCAGTTGACGGCAAAGGCCCTCTGAACAACGTCATCACTGACGCTGTCGAGAAGGTTGCACCGGGCGTGATCTGGCGTAAGTCGGTCGACCAGCCTGTGCAGACCGGCTACAAAGCCGTCGATGCCATGATTCCAGTCGGCCGTGGCCAGCGTGAGCTGATCATCGGTGACCGTCAGATCGGTAAAACCGCTCTGGCCATCGACGCAATCATCAACCAGAAAGACAGCGGCATCTTCTGCGTCTACGTAGCAATCGGTCAGAAACAATCGACCATCGCCAACGTGGTTCGCAAACTCGAAGAAAACGGCGCGTTGGCTAACACCATCGTCGTTGCTGCCAGTGCTTCCGAATCCGCTGCGCTGCAGTTCCTTGCACCGTACTCGGGTTGCACCATGGGCGAGTATTTCCGCGACCGCGGTGAAGACGCGCTGATCGTTTATGACGATCTGTCCAAGCAAGCAGTGGCTTACCGCCAGATTTCCCTGCTGCTGCGCCGTCCACCAGGCCGTGAAGCTTACCCAGGCGACGTGTTCTATCTCCACTCCCGTCTGCTGGAACGCGCATCGCGTGTTTCCGAAGAATACGTAGAGAAGTTCACCAATGGCGCAGTGACCGGCAAAACCGGTTCCCTGACCGCGTTGCCGATCATCGAAACCCAGGCAGGCGACGTTTCCGCGTTCGTTCCGACCAACGTGATTTCCATCACCGACGGTCAGATCTTCCTGGAATCGGCCATGTTCAACTCCGGCATCCGTCCGGCTGTGAACGCTGGTGTTTCGGTATCCCGTGTGGGTGGTGCTGCGCAGACCAAGATCATCAAGAAGCTCTCCGGTGGTATCCGTACCGCTCTGGCTCAGTACCGTGAACTGGCGGCATTCGCCCAGTTCGCTTCTGACCTGGACGAAGCGACCCGTAAGCAACTTGAGCATGGTCAGCGCGTTACCGAGCTGATGAAGCAGAAGCAATATGCACCAATGTCGATTGCTGACATGGCGCTGTCGCTGTATGCCGCTGAGCGTGGGTTCCTGATCGACATCGAAATCGCCAAGATTGGCAGCTTTGAACAAGCGCTGATTGCTTACTTCAACCGCGATCACGCCGATTTGATGGCGAAGATCAACGTGAAGGGTGACTTCAATGACGAGATCGACGCTGGCATGAAAGCCGGTATCGAGAAGTTCAAGGCCACCCAAACCTGGTAAGCCGCAGCGGGGGTCGAAAGGCTCCCGCTTGCTAACCTGATAGGTGTTACATGGCAGGCGCAAAAGAGATTCGCAGCAAGATTGCGAGCATCAAAAGCACGCAAAAGATCACCAGCGCCATGGAAAAAGTGGCGGTCAGTAAAATGCGCAAGGCTCAAATGCGCATGGCTGCTAGCCGTCCTTACGCGGAGCGCATCCGCCAGGTGATTGGTCATCTGGCCAACGCCAACCCGGAATACCGCCACCCGTTCATGATCGAGCGCGAAGTAAAGCGTGTCGGTTATGTCGTAGTGAGCAGTGACCGTGGTTTGTGCGGTGGCTTGAATACCAACCTGTTCAAGGCTTTGGTCAGGGACATGGCGGTAAACCGTGGAAACGGCGTAGAGATCGATCTGTGCGTGGTTGGCAGCAAAGGTGCGGCATTTTTCCGCAACTTCGGCGGTAACGTCGTCGCTGCGATCAGCCACTTGGGCGAAGAGCCGTCGATCAATGATTTGATCGGCAGCGTCAAGGTGATGCTGGATGCCTACCTGGATGGCCGTATTGATCGCCTGTCCGTGGTATCCAACAAGTTCATCAACACCATGACCCAGCAGCCAACGGTGGAACAATTGATTCCGCTGGTGGCAACCCCGGATCAGAAACTCAAGCACCACTGGGACTATCTCTACGAACCGGACGCCAAAGAGCTGCTTGACGGCTTGATGGTTCGCTACGTTGAGTCGCAGGTGTACCAGGCGGTGGTCGAGAACAACGCAGCTGAACAAGCAGCGCGGATGATCGCGATGAAGAACGCCACAGACAACGCCGGTGATTTGATCAGCGATTTGCAGCTGATCTACAACAAGGCGCGTCAGGCAGCGATCACCCAAGAGATCTCGGAAATCGTCGGCGGCGCTGCCGCGGTTTAACGGTTCAAATATTAGAGGAACCAGCTAATGAGTAGCGGACGTATCGTTCAAATCATCGGCGCCGTGATCGACGTGGAATTCCCACGCGATAGCGTACCGAGCATTTACAACGCGCTGTTGGTTCAAAGCGCGGCAGCGACCACCCTGGAAGTTCAGCAGCAGCTGGGCGACGGCGTGGTTCGCACCATTGCGATGGGCTCCACCGAGGGCTTGAAGCGTGGTCTGGAAGTTACAGACTCTGGCGCAGCCATCTCCGTACCGGTCGGTAAAGCGACTCTGGGCCGGATCATGGACGTGTTGGGCAACCCGATCGACGAAGCCGGTCCAATCGCCACCGAAGAACGCTGGGGCATTCACCGTCCTGCGCCATCCTTCGCTGAGCAAGCGGGCGGCAACGATCTGCTGGAAACAGGCATCAAGGTTATCGACCTGGTTTGCCCGTTCGCCAAAGGCGGTAAAGTCGGTCTGTTCGGTGGTGCCGGTGTAGGCAAAACCGTAAACATGATGGAACTGATCCGTAACATCGCCATCGAGCACAGCGGTTATTCCGTGTTCGCCGGTGTGGGTGAGCGTACCCGTGAGGGTAACGACTTCTACCACGAGATGAAGGACTCCAACGTTCTGGACAAAGTGGCACTGGTTTACGGTCAGATGAACGAGCCGCCGGGTAACCGTCTGCGCGTAGCACTGACCGGTCTGACCATGGCCGAGAAATTCCGTGACGAAGGTAACGACGTTCTGCTGTTCGTCGACAACATCTATCGTTACACGCTGGCCGGTACTGAAGTATCCGCACTGCTGGGCCGTATGCCTTCCGCAGTAGGTTACCAGCCGACCCTGGCCGAAGAGATGGGTACTCTGCAAGAGCGTATCACTTCGACCAAGAATGGTTCGATCACTTCCATCCAGGCGGTATACGTACCAGCGGATGACTTGACTGACCCGTCGCCAGCGACCACGTTTGCCCACTTGGATGCAACCGTCGTACTGTCCCGTGACATCGCTTCCCTGGGTATCTACCCAGCGGTAGATCCACTGGATTCGACTTCGCGCCAGCTGGACCCGAACGTAATCGGCCAGGAACACTACGACACCGCTCGCGGCGTACAGTACGTGTTGCAGCGCTACAAAGAACTGAAGGACATCATTGCGATCCTGGGTATGGACGAGCTGTCGGAGACCGACAAACAGTTGGTTAACCGTGCTCGTAAGATCCAGCGCTTCCTGTCGCAACCGTTCTTCGTGGCTGAAGTCTTCACTGGTGCATCGGGTAAATACGTTTCCCTGAAAGACACCATTGCCGGCTTCAAAGGCATCCTCAACGGTGACTACGACCACTTGCCAGAACAAGCGTTCTACATGGTCGGCGGCATCGAAGAAGCGATCGAGAAAGCCAAGAAACTGTAATCCCAGCGCCCGGCAACGGGCGCTAATCAGGTCGAGGCAAGCAAATGGCTATGACAGTCCATTGCGATATCGTCAGCGCGGAAGGAGAAATTTTCTCCGGTCTGGTCGAGATGGTGATTGCGCACGGCAACCTGGGTGATATCGGTATCGCTCCAGGCCACGCGCCGCTGATCACTGATCTGAAACCAGGTCCGATCCGCTTGATCAAGCAGGGCGGAGCAGCCGAGGTGTTCTACATCTCTGGTGGTTTCCTCGAGGTTCAACCGAACATGGTCAAGGTGCTTGCCGACACTGTGCAACGTGCTGATGACCTGGACGAAGCCTCTGCTCAGGCAGCCGTAAAGGCAGCCGAGAAAGCTCTGCACGAAAAGGGCGCAGATTTCGATTACGGATCTGCAACCGCTCGTCTGGCCGAGGCCGCAGCCCAGCTGCGTACCGTTCAGCAAATTCGTAAGAAGTACGGCGGCTAACCCCGTCGTCATTCTGCGCGATTGAGTAAAAGGGTAGCCTCGGCTACCCTTTTTCTTTTTTCAGGATCAGCCCACCCGGATTCACGGGTTCGCGGCTCGCTCAGTTGGAAGCCCTCATGTCTCTCGATATCGTTATCCTCGCCGCTGGCCAAGGCACTCGCATGCGTTCGGCGCTGCCCAAGGTTCTTCATCCGGTCGCTGGCGACTCCATGCTCGGGCATGTTATCCACAGCGCCCGACAGCTTTCGCCGCAACGCATCCATGTCGTGATCGGACATGGCGCGGATGTCGTGCGTGAGCGCCTGGCGGCAGATGATCTGAATTTCGTCTTGCAGGACAAACAGCTGGGTACCGGCCATGCGGTTGCACAGGCGCTGCCGCAACTGACTGCCGAGAACGTGCTGATCCTTTACGGCGATGTGCCGCTCATCGAAGTCGAAACCCTGCAGCGTCTGCTGAAAAGGGTCAATGCCGAGCAACTGGGCCTGCTGACCGTCAATCTCGACGACCCGACAGGTTACGGCCGCATCGTGCGCGACGAGCAGAATCGTGTCTGCGCCATCGTCGAACATAAAGACGCAACTGACGCCGAGAAAGCTATTACCGAAGGCAACACCGGAATTCTGGCTGTACCGGGCAAGCGCCTGGCGGACTGGCTGGGACGACTGTCGAACAACAACGTCCAGGGCGAGTACTACCTGACGGACGTGATCGCCATGGCGGTCGGCGACGGTCTGGTGGTGGCGACCGAACAGCCTCACGACGCGATGGAAGTGCAGGGTGCCAACGACCGCAAGCAACTGGCGGAACTGGAGCGTCACTATCAACTGCGCGAAGGCCGTCGCTTGATGGCGCAAGGCGTTACGTTGCGTGACCCGGCGCGCTTTGACGTGCGCGGCGAGGTGACCGTGGGTCGCGACGTGCTGATTGATATCAACGTGATCCTCGAAGGCCGGGTGATTATCGAAGACGACGTGGTGATCGGGCCGAACTGCGTGATCAAGGACAGCACCTTGCGCAAAGGCGTCGTCATCAAGGCCAACAGCCATATCGACGGCGCGATCATGGGTGAGGGCAGCGATGCCGGTCCGTTCGCTCGTCTGCGTCCGGGAAGCGTGCTGGAAGCCAAGGCGCATGTGGGTAACTTCGTCGAGCTGAAGAATGCCCATCTAGGCGAAGGCGTGAAAGCCGGCCATCTGACTTACCTTGGCGATACCGTGATTGGTGCGCGCACCAACATCGGCGCCGGAACCATCACGGTTAACTACGACGGGGCCAACAAGCATCAAACCCTGATTGGTGAAGATGTGTTCATCGGTTCCAACAACTCACTGATTGCACCGGTGAGTATCGGCGACGGCTCGAACACCGCCGCCGGTTCGACCATCACCCAGGATGTGGATAAGTCGCAACTTGCCGTCGCCCGCGCTCGCCAGCGCAATATCGAAGGCTGGAAGCGCCCGGTGAAGATCAATAAGTCCTGAAGTTATCCACAGGACAGGGGCTAATGAGGATCCGTGGGACCGGATTTATCCGGGAAGAAGCCGGTACATTCACTGCATATTCGCCGTCAGGAATACTGTCTTCCCGGATGAATCCGGTCCCACAGCGCAGCGTATAGAACACATTTGATTTCCTAAAATTCAAATCGCTTGACCATCCTCGCCCAATAGGTTTTGATTGCCTTCGTTATCTTTCGAAACGAAACAAATCCGTGTCCATATCGAAACGCAACACACCTCAGCGTCGCCACAACATCATCGCCTTGCTCAACGAGCAGGGCGAAGTCAGCGTGGATGAGCTGGCGAAACGCTTCGAAACTTCCGAGGTTACGATCCGTAAGGATCTGACCGCTCTCGAAAGCAACGGCTTGCTCCTGCGGCGTTATGGCGGTGCGGTCACGTTGCCTCAGGAGCTGATCACTGAAAGCGGTCAGCCGGTCTCGAAATACAAGCAGGCCATCGCTCGTGCTGCCGTTGTCAGGATTCGCGAGCACGCGCGAATCATCATCGACAGTGGCAGCACCACCGCAGCGATGATCCCGGAATTGGGCCAGCAGCCGGGACTGGTGGTGATGACCAACTCCCTGCATGTCGCCAGCGCCCTGTCCGAGCTGGAACACGAGCCTGTGTTGTTGATGACCGGCGGAACCTGGGACCCGCATTCCGAGTCCTTTCAGGGCCAGGTCGCCGAGCAAGTGCTGCGTTCCTACGATTTCGATCAGCTATTCATCGGTGCTGATGGCATCGATCTGAATCGTGGCACCACCACCTTCAACGAATTGCTGGGCCTGAGCCGGGTGATGGCTGAAGTGGCCCGAGAAGTGGTGGTGATGGTCGAAGCCGACAAAGTCGGACGCAAGATACCCAATCTGGAACTGCCCTGGAGCAGTATCCACACCCTGATTACCGATGATCGCCTGCCTATTGAGGTACGCGAACAGATTGAAGCCCGCGGCATAACGTTGATTTGCGCCGCCGTCAGCTAGGAGAAAACTTATGTGTGGAATCGTTGGTGCCGTCGCGGAACGTAATATCACCGCCATCTTGCTCGAAGGCCTCAAACGCCTGGAATACCGCGGCTACGACAGCGCCGGTGTAGCGGTTTTCAGCAACGCGGGTGTGCTTGAGCGCCGTCGTCGCTCGGGCAAGGTCAGCGAGCTGGAACAGGCTTTGGCCGGTGAGCCGCTGGTAGGCCGTCTCGGCATTGCGCACACCCGTTGGGCGACTCACGGCGCGCCTTGCGAACGCAACGCCCATCCGCATTTCTCCGGCGAGGAACTGGCGGTCGTTCACAACGGCATCATCGAAAACCACGAAGCCCTGCGCGAGCGCCTCAAAGGTCTCGGCTATGTGTTCGTTTCCGATACCGATACCGAAGTCATCGTTCACCTGCTGGCCCACAAGCTCAAGGACACGCCGGACCTGACCGTCGCCCTGAAAGCGGCAGTCAAGGAATTGCATGGCGCTTACGGCCTGGCCGTGGTCAGCGCGAAACAACCGGATCGCCTGCTGGCCGCCCGCAGTGGCAGCCCTTTGGTGGTCGGTCTGGGTCTTGGAGAAAACTTCCTCGCCTCCGACCAAATGGCCCTGCGCCAGGTCACTGACCGCTTCATGTACCTGGAAGAGGGCGACATCGCCGAGATCCGTCGCGACAGCGTGCAGATCTGGTCGGTTGACGGCCTGCCGGTTGAGCGTGAAATCGTGCAATATCGCGAAGGTGCGGAAGCCGCTGACAAGGGCGCATTCCGCCACTTCATGCTCAAGGAAATCCACGAGCAGCCTAAGGTCGTGCAACGTACGCTTGAAGGCCGCCTCGGCCAGCAGCAAGTATTGGTTCAAGCCTTTGGTCCGCAGGCCGCCGAATTGTTCGCCAAAGTTCGTAATGTGCAGATCGTCGCCTGTGGCACCAGTTATCACGCCGGTATGGTGGCGCGTTACTGGCTGGAAGGCTTGGCCGGCATTCCGTGTCAGGTCGAAGTCGCCAGTGAGTTCCGCTATCGCAAGGTCGTGGTGCAGCCGGATACGCTGTTCGTTTCCATCTCCCAGTCCGGCGAAACCGCCGACACCTTGGCCGCCTTGCGCAATGCCAAAGAGCTGGGCTTCCTGGCGAGTCTGGCAATCTGCAACGTCAGCATCAGCTCACTGGTGCGTGAATCGGACCTGACGTTGCTGACTCAGGCCGGGCCGGAAATCGGCGTTGCGTCCACCAAAGCCTTTACCACCCAATTGGTCGGCCTGCTGCTGCTGACCCTGTCGCTGGGCCAGGTGCAAGGCACTTTGGCTGAAGGCGTTGAAGCCGAGCTGGTGGAAGAGCTGCGTCGTCTGCCAACCCGTCTGGGTGAAGCACTGGCCATGGACCACACCATCGAGAAAGTCGCCGAACTGTTCGCCGAGAAGAACCACACCCTGTTCCTCGGCCGTGGCGCGCAGTTCCCGGTTGCCATGGAAGGCGCGCTCAAGCTCAAGGAGATTTCCTACATCCATGCCGAAGCCTACCCGGCTGGCGAGCTCAAGCATGGTCCTCTGGCGCTGGTGGACAGCGATATGCCAGTGGTCACCGTTGCGCCGAACAACGAGCTGCTGGAAAAACTCAAATCCAACCTGCAGGAAGTCCGCGCCCGTGGCGGTGAGTTGATCGTGTTTGCTGACGAGCAAGCCGGCATGACCAATGGCGAAGGTACCCACGTCATCGCCATGCCGCACATCATCGATGCGCTGGCACCGATCCTCTACACCATCCCCTTGCAACTACTCTCGTATTACGTGGCAGTACTCAAGGGGACGGACGTCGATCAGCCGCGCAACCTGGCCAAATCGGTGACTGTGGAATAAGTTATCCACAGATACCCGATTCGCTCCTACGGATCTTCGCGTACACCGCGATGTCGGCTGGCACATTAGATCCTACGGCATCCATCACCCGCGCCAGACGCTCAGCCAGTTCCGCTGCCTGAGCCTCGCTGGTCACGTTGGTAAAACTCATCAACAGCCCGCGTTCGGTGGGTGAGGTGAGGTACCAGTCGGACAATGCCTGAACGCCAAGCCCGGCCTGTCTTGCCGCAGCAGCGATTACCTGATCGTCCAGGCTTTCGCTCAGTTGCGCGCACAGGTGCATGCCACCCAGTTGGAGATTGACCGATAAGCGCGTGCCAAGCCTGGCGCTCAGGGCATTGGTCAGCAACATTCGCCGATGGGCATAGAGGCTGCGCATCTTTTTCAGATGCCGGGAGAAGTGGCCTTGCTCGATAAAGGTTGCGACGGTGGATTGCCAAAGTTGCGGGCAATGGTTGTGCATGTCGTCGGCCATTTTGCGGAAGCGGTTGACCTGGGCTTCGGGCACCACCAGATACGCGAGTCGCAAGCCGGGCACCAGCACCTTGCTGAAGGTGCCGCAGTACAAAACCCGGCCGTGTTCGTCCAGGCTCTTGAGCGCCGGGATCGGCCGACCCTTGTAGCGGTATTCGCTGTCGTAGTCGTCCTCGATGATCCAGCTGCCCTGGCGATTGGCCCAGTCCAGCAGAGCCTGACGGCGGTTTAGCGACAACGAAACGCACAGCGGACTCTGATGCGTCGGCGTGACCACGGCAAAGCGTGCTTCAGGGGCGCGCTGGATGCCGGCCTGGACCACCAGGCCATCACTGTCCACCGGCACCGGGACCAGCTGCATGCCGGCTTCGCCGAGAAACTGGTGGGCCATGAAATAACCGGGATCTTCGAACCAACAGTGATCGTCTTTGTGCATCAGGCTGCGGCAAATCAGATCCAGACAGTCTCGATAGCCGGCGCAAATGAAGATCTGTTCCGGCAGGCAATTGATACCCCGCGAAATCCCCAGATAACCCGCCAGCGCAGTGCGCAGCGCCAGATCCCCGTGGCTGTCGGGATAGTTGAGGGCGTCCAGCCCGCCTTGACGCAAGGTGCGGCTGGCCAGTCGATTCCAGAGCTTGCGCGGAAACGCATCCAGCGCGGGCATGCCCATCTGCAATGGCATGGGAGCTGTGCCCGGATGCACGACAGCAGATTGCGGCTCCTGAGTTGGCCGGATTGGCGGCGCGCTCGCAACGGCGTCGACCAGCTGCGAAACCACTGTGCCAGCCGGTCCACGTGCGAGCAGGTAGCCTTCGCTGATTAACAGTTGATAGGCGGTTTCTACCGTGCCGCGCGCCAGGTTCAATTCGGCGGCCAGCGCGCGCACCGATGGCACTCGATCCCCCGGTTTGAGGTGGCCGTCGGCGATGGACTGGCGAAAACGCAAATAGATCTGCCGATATAACGGCGCGTCCGGGGTTGTGTCGGGCAAGGATTTATTCACCGCATGTCCTAGTCATTTTTGCACTTCTTGGCTCTATAGAGTAGGCCATGTGGCGCATACAGTAGGCACACATTTGAAGGAGAGTGTGCCATGCAACCCCCCATGTTCAGACTGTTGAGTCGCGGCGCCGAGCAGGCGGCAGGCTTCAAGCTAATGCAGCAACTACGCCCGCACTTGAGCGATCTTGAATCGTTCTCCATGCAGCTGGATCGCCAGGCCTGGCATGGCTATCGGTTGTGGGGAATGTGGCAGGGCGACCAGTTGGCCGGGTTGATCGGCTTTCGTGAGCTGGAAAACCTGATCTATGGCCGGTTCATCTACGTTGACGATCTTATCGTCGATCCGGCGATGCGTCAGTCTGGATTGGGCATGGCGTTGCTGGATAAGGTCCGCGAAGAAGCCCGGCTGCGAGGCTGCGCTCATCTGGTCCTGGATACCGGCCTGCACATGGCGCTGGCACAACGCTTTTATTTCCGTGCCGGGCTGCTGGCCCGAGGCATGCACTTCGTCCAACCGCTGGAAGCCGTTCAGGAGTCCGCCCATGCGTGAATTATTGCTGCTCAATGCCAGCCCTCACGGGGAAACGTCAGCCGGTTATGGACTGGCCGTTGAATGGGTCGACTCGCTGCGATCCAGGCACGCGCAATTCTCCCTGACCCAACGTGACCTGGCCGCACATCCGCTGCTGCCCATAACTGATGCTTACGCCACCGCGCTGACCCAGCGCAATCCTGTCGCCCAACCAGCACTTGAGCTGTCCGAGCAGCTGATTGGCGAGCTGGAGCGTTGCGACCTGCTGCTGATCTCGACGCCAATGCATAACTTCACGGTGCCTGCCGCGTTGAAGCTATGGATCGATTACGTGGTGCGCATCGGGCGCAGCTTCGAAGCCAGGCCCGACGGCAAGTTCGGCCTGCTGCGCGATCGCCCGGTCTACATCATCGTCAGCTCGGGAGGCTTTCATCTCAAGCCGCGTGGGCAGCAACCCGATTTCCTCACGCCGTACCTGCTTGAAGTGCTGAAAGCGATCGGCCTTCTCGATGTCCATTTCGTCTATCTGGAAGGCATGGTCCTCGGCGAAGAAGTGAGCCGCGCGGCGTTTGCGGCGGCGGCACAACAACTGGCCGGGAGTGGCCTGTCTTGAGCATCAGGGCTGGATGCGCAGTTTTTCAAATTCACAGTAATCTCATCCATTCATTCGGGAGTATCCAATGAGCAAGCTTCGTCTTCCATTTTCAGACCTTTCTCCAGCGGCTTATCAAGGTCTGGTGAGCACCAGTCAGGCCCTGGACAAGAGTCCACTCGGTCAAGAGTTGGTCGAGCTGGTTTACCTGCGCGTCTCGCAAATCAACGGCTGCGCGTTTTGCCTGGACATGCATGCCAAGGCGCTGCGTGCTGCAGGTGTTTCGCAGCGCAAACTGGACTGCCTGGCCGGTTGGCGCGTCAGCGAACTGTTTGATGCGCGTGAGCAGGCGGCGTTGGCCTGGTCGGAATCGCTGACCCATATCTCCAGCCAGGACGCATCGGAGGAACAGTACGCTGCGCTAAAAGCCACCTTCAGCGACACCGAAATCTCCGATCTGACCTTTGCCGTATCGCTGATCAATGCCTTCAATCGGCTGGCGGTCGGTATGCGCCTCTGATCTGGCAAGCAATCCTTGTGGGAGCGAGCTTGCTCGCGAAGGGTTAGTACATCCGGCAGAGATTCAGCGCCTGATATGGCTTCGCGAGCAAGCTCGCTCCCACACAGGATGGCCCCGCCGTTTCCAGCAAAAAAAAGCCCGCAATGGTCACGCCATGCGGGCTTTTTGATTGGGGTTCAGTTATCGGGCGCTGATTTTGTTCAACTCCGGCATCACAAAGTTTTTGACGATGTACAGCGAGCCTTTTTCGCTCAAATGCCCGGAATCGATTTGCAGCAGGGAGTCGTCCTGCAGGCGCACCAGACAGGAATTGGCGACACACAACTTGTCGATCAGCGAGACGAAATCCACCGATTGCGGATCGATCTGGCGTCGGATCGCCTGGTCGGCGGCCATCACGCTCTGGTCCAGCGCGGCGTCGGTGATGTGCGATTCATTCAGGCCCCAATGGCGGTTGGCGATGACGCTGGGCAGCGACGGGTTCCATTGCGGCAGCGGTCCCAGCAGCACGATGTGTTTCACTCCATAGCTCTTGAGCCGCGCGGCAATGTCGCTCCAGTGGGTTTTGTCGTGTTCATCCTTTTGTGCGATGACCACCACGTCAGGCCGCAGCTTCTGGATGCTTTCCAGGGCCTTTTTGTTGGAATAGTTGCAAGTGACGCGCGGCGGGGTGGCGCGGCCGTTGTCCAGGGTCAGGCTGGGCCGACAGCTGGCCGAGGCGACTTGATAAAACGGCGTGCTTGCGGGCAGCGACTTGCGCAGCCCCAGGGAAAGCGCCTGGGCATGGGAATCACCCCACAAAAACACGCCGCCGTCGCCCTGTTTGTGAGTGCAGGACTCATCGATGCCCGACAGGCCGCGCTGGGTGAAGGCCGAAAAGGCATCGCACTTGAGCCAATACGACTCGTACAGATTCTTCTGCCGATCCGCATAGTCCTGAACGAAGCGCGCCTTGTCCGAGATGCTCACGGTGCGCAAGGGTGAGATTGCGCCTTCAGTCGCGCTGACTGCAGTGGCGGCGGCGAAGACCATGGTGATCAGGCCGCTGGCGGTGGCGAATTTCCAGCTGCGTTTGGGTTTGGGCGCTTTTGCTGGCGATTTTTCGATCAATTCGTACGACGTCAGTCCCAGTGCAAAGGCGCAGGCAATACCGAGGAAGGCATTGAACGTGTTGCCCAGATAACCGGCGTAACTCATCAACACCACGACCGGCCAATGCCAGAGATACAGCGAGTAGGAAAGCTTCCCGGTCCATTGCGAGAACGGGTTGCTGGTCATGAACGAGTCCTGACGAGCCGAGATAATCACCGCGAGGGTTCCCAGGACGGGCATCAATGACAGATAACCGGGCCAGACGTCCTTTTCGGAGAGCAGCACGAAACTGGCGAGCATCAGGCCCAGACCGGTCGCCTCCAGCAGGCGTTGTGGCAGCGCACGCAGCTTGACCGGAAACACGCAGGCGACGCCGCCAACCAGCAATTCCCACGCCCGGGTCGGCAGCAGGTAAAACGCCGGTTCCGGCCACAGGAACGAGGCGACCACGCAGAAACCGAAGCCCAGCAGGCAGCCGGCGAGGATCCACCAGCGCAGATTGCGCTGGGCAATGAAGCGACTCAAGGCCAGCAGCACCAGCGGATAAATCATGTAGAACTGCCATTCCACCGAGAGTGACCAAGTGTGCAGCAGCCATTTCTCGTGGGCGCTTGCGGTGAAATACCCGGCTTCGGCCCAGTAAACAAAGTTGGAGACAAACCCCAGGCTGCCGGCGATGTGTTTGCCCAGCTCGCTGTATTCCAGCGGCAGCAGATAGAACCAGCCCGCCAGTAACAGCACAAAACACAACGCGGCCAGTGCCGGAATGATCCGTCTGGCCCGGGATTTGTAGAAGGCGATCAGGCTGAAATTACCCTTGTGCAGGCTGCGCACGATAATGCCGGTGATCAAGTAGCCGGAGATCACGAAGAATATATCGACGCCCGCAAATCCGCCCGGCAGCCAGCCAGGGTTGAAGTGAAACAGCAGCACCGCGATGACCGCGATAGCGCGTAGTCCATTGATGTCTTTTCTGAAGTCCATGGCGTTTTTTCACGTAGGAGCGAGGAGGGCGATTCAGGGCGTGGCCACTGTCTCCTCGGGGCTCAGGCTGATGATCTTGGGGAAATGGGTCAGGGTGACGGAGACCGAGCAACCCTGATCCGCGCACTGCCATTGTTCGCCCGACAGACTGCCTTTCTCGGGCTCGGCGGTGTCGGTCAAACGCACCGCTCCGGTCATGCGCGCGGCGCTGACAATGTCCTGTTGCAACGTCGGACCAGTCGTCCAGCCAACCGCCACGCGCTCCGGGCCTTTGTCGAAATACAGCAGGTAAATGGTGTCCGCCTGGCGACTGGCCTTGGCGTCGTAGCTGAAGTCCCTGATCACCGGGGCGATGACTTTCATGACCTGATAGGCCGGTTTGGGCGAAAGGTCCTCATTGAGCAGCCCGAAGTTGTGTTCCTGATCGGTCCGGTCGGGGCCATCGTTGACCAGGTCGTACCACCACATGCCTTTGACGTTAGGCAGACTGCGGGCGAGGAACAGAATCCGCGCCATGTACACCGCCTGTACCGCTGGCGTGAAGCCACAATTGCCCTGATGACTGGGCCAGGCCATTTCCGTGATGTAGATCGGCACATCGCGCCCGGCCTTGGCGCGGATATGCTCTTCATAAGCGCGCATCCACACCACCCAGGCTTCGGGGTTGGGCTTCACGTTTGGCAGGCAGTGGGCGTAAGGATGCACCGACAGACCGTCGACCAGATCCAGCATGCCGGCATCGATCAGGCGGTCAGCGAAACCGTAGTCCATGCCTTCCGGCGTAACCGATCCGGCGAGGATTTTTGCCGGTGTGCCTTCAGCGTTCTGCGTGTTTTTGCGCACCAGTGGCACCACATCGCGCACCAGCGCGGCATAGTCGGCGCTGAGTTGCGGGTCCTTGGGTGCCTCGATATCCCACTCGTTCCAGATCTCATAAAAGTCCACGCGATTGCCCAACTGGCCGCTCACGTAGTCCACATACCTGAGGAAACCCGCCTTGACCTCGCCGCCGCGTGGCTTGGCGTTGTCATGAAACCAGGTGCTGTAGTCGAGAATCGTCAACCTGGTCAGGCCCAGGCTCTGGGCGTTGGTCAGGTAACTGCGCCACGACGGCACGATGCGCAGTTCGTTGGCGTTGGGCGCTGCGGTGGACCAATGCGCGTCATCCTTGACCGAGGCGATGCCCGCATCGGCAGCCAGTTGCAGCGCTGGCCGCGACGGCGTCGGGTAATTCATCAGGTGCGTGCCGATGCCGAGAATGAACGGCTCTGGCGAGTTTTCCTCGGCATTGGCCGAGCCGCCGCTCAGGCATCCGACACATAGCATGCTTGCTGCAAAACGTAGACTGACCTTCATGCGCAATCACTCAGTTCATGTTGGGCAGGGTGGACAGCTGGTATTGCGCAGGCCGTGCGGTCTGTCGACTGTCCAGCTGCTTGCCGGTCAGCACATGACCGATTGCCAGGCCCAGGAACAGGTTGGCCACCGCGATCTCGAACATGTCCGTGGTCCAGCTGATCAGGCAGCAGCAGAAGGTGATTGCCAGCAAAGCCCGGGCAATACGCGAATCATCGTTGCTCAGGGCGAAGAACAGCGGAATTTGCATGGCGTACAGCAAGGGCCCGAACACCCCGAACAATCCCCACACGTACATGAAGGTGCTGTCCGAGCCGACCAGCAATTCGCTGCCGGGAACCGGGAAAATGATCACTGAACTGCCGAACATGCCAAATCCCGCACCGGTATAGCCGTAGCCTGCCTGAGTCATGGCATGAACCACGTTGGGCCAGGTGTTGTTCAGCCGGTCGTACAACGACGTCAGCGATGAACCGGCGCTGCTTACAGTACGAGCGTCGAAGTCATAGATCAGCCCGATCAGCGGCAGCACCATGCCGATTACCACGGCCCCGACACACGCGGCGCGAGTGGTCCAGCGCATGCGGGCAATCAGCAACAGGCCCATGGTCAGCAAATAGCCGCCGGCCGGCGCCTTGCTGGTGGTCAGCACAATGCCGTACAGAGCGACAAGGCTCAGCGCCAGAATCAGCAGGCGCGAGCGCAGGAACATCGCGATGTACAGGCTGTAGATTGCGATCAGGATCGACAACGTGTTGGATACCCGGGCGAAACCGGCGCTGCGGTCCTCGTCACCGACGGACCAGGTGGTGTTGGCGCTCAGCTGCGTTTCGCCAATGGCGTAGCTATAACCTTTCCACGGCACCGTGGTGACTTTGTCCAGGGCCAGACCGACAAAGCAAGCCACGAGGCATAAGCCGATGACCCACATCAGCAGCCGACGGCGATGGATCAGGTGGTCGCTGCAAACCATGCCGAACAATATCGGGCTGAGCGCGAACAGGGTGAAAGCGACGTTATTGATGGTGGCGCCATGCAACATAGCCAGGACGGCGGAAATCACCAGCATCAGCAGGCTCAGCCACACGACGCGACCGGCCTTGTAAGTGCGCAGCTCCATGAGCAACAGAATCAGGCAGGCGATCTTGGGCAGGTACAGCGCTGGCGACAGTCCTGCCTGGTCGAGGTAAAAGCGCAGCGCACCGGAAAAGGTCTCGACCACAATCAGGCTGATGGCGGCCCAGACCATGGCCGTCGATTTGTTGAAGGAAAGCAACGACGCGTTATCGTCGGCCCTGTTCGCAGAGTTCAACATCATGTTTTCTGCCTCTGAAGCGCTTGTTGAGAGATACCACGTAGGAGAATCGGGGGGGATTGGGCAGGCGCAACGCTACCGCCCATCGACTGTCGAAAACGGTCAATAGAGGTATCAATCAAGGTAGGAAAATGGCCGCTGAAGAAGTGGGCGGCATTCAGGTCTGGAGCGAACGCTCCAACTGCGCGACAAGGGCTATATCAGCCTGACTTCGGAGGCCTGTCAATCAATTCGTCAAAAATTAATCAATCGCCGACCAGCGTTGCAATAGGTGAGATGTAAGTCATTGAATTAGTTAAGCGGTATAAATTTGACGTTTCATAGGGTGCTGAAATTGGCACGTGCGATAGCGAACTTGAAAGCGAAACGGCAAGTTCCGAGTCACCGCGAAACTTGCCGCTTGAAGCTTGCTGCTTAAAGCTTACGGATACTTACGTTTATCAGCCGTTGGCGGGAAGTACTGATACAACCAGGTTTCACTCAGCGTGCGATCCTGGGACTTGATGAACATGCGCATCTCGACCGGTTCGGCACCATCATTGGTTGGGTACCAGTCGAACGTCACGCGATAACCCTGGATATCCGGCAGCACCAGAATGTTGAAATCCTGAACCTTGCCGTTGGAAACCGTGACGATCGGCTCGATGGCCGTGCCTTCCGGCAAGCGTTCCAGACCGCCGCCATTGAAGTCCACCGCGAAGCGTCGCGCCCAGACTTCCGGGTAATGCTCGCCCGGTGCCCAGCCTTCGATGAAGCCACCCATGCCGGAACGGGTCGCATGAACCTGCGCCAATGGCGTGCTCACCGGAGGCAGTGGGCTCCAGTACAGTTTGTAGCCAAAATTGAGCGTATCGCCGGCCTTGACCGGATTTTTCGGTGTCCAGAACACCACGATGTTGTCCATCGTTTCGCCGGTGGTGACGATCTCCACCAGATTCACCGAACCCTCGCCCCATGGCGTGGTGGGCTCGACCCACAGGCTCGGGCGGCGGTGATACCAATCGACCGTGTCCTGGTAGCTGGTGAAATTATGATCAGTCTGCACCAGACCAAAACCTTTCGGGTCTGTGTCGGCAAAGGCGTTGAACTGCAATTTCGGCGGATTGTTCAGCGGACGGCAGATCCACTCGCCGTTGCCGCGCCACATGGCCAGGCGGTCCGAGTCGTGGATTTCCGGGTGAATGGTGTCGCACATGCGGCGTTCGTGGGTGCCGCAGCTGAACATGCTGGTCATCGGCGAAATACCCAACTGAGCGATATCGGCACGCGCATTTACCGTGGCATCGATGTTCATCACCACTTGCCCGGACTGGCAGTCGATATCGAAGCGATAGGCGCCGGTCGCGCTGGGCGAATCCATCAGGGCGTAGACCACGAAGCGGGTCGCGTTCTTGTCTGGCGTTTCAAACCAGAACTTGGTGAAGTCCGGGAATTCTTCCTGACGCGTCGAGTACGTGTCGATGGCCAGGCCGCGAGCGGAAAGGCCGTACTGCTTGTTGCTGTCCACGGCGCGGAAATAGCTGGCGCCCAGGAACGACACCACGTCGTTGATGGCGATTTCCGGGGCCTTGAACAGCTTGAAGCCGGCAAAACCCAGATCGCCCTTGACCAGCGACTTGTCGATGCCGCTGGACTCGTAATTGAAGAGTTCGTGGCGGAAGTGCACTTCCCGCGCCTGCTTGGTCGTCGGGTCGACGCTGTACATGCGCACCGGCGTCTTGAAGCCCATGCCTACGTGGAAGAAATGCACGTCCAGCTGGCCTTTGACGTCGTGCCACAAGGAATGTCCGGCGTCATATTTGATGGCGTTGAACTGTTGCGGCGTCATGTTCGCCAATACGGGCGGCAGGACTTGCTTGTTGCTGACATAGCCACGGCCAGCGAGTTGTTTGGCGTGGGTTTTCAACGTATCGAAGTCGAAATTTTCGATCTCGCCATCGGCGGCGGCGGCAAAAGCACGTGCAACATAAAGCCCCGAGGCCGGCACGCTGCTATAAGCCGCCAACGCCATGGATGCTTTAAGGAGATTCCTGCGATTCATAAGGTGAAGCCTCTGACTAGTGCTGTGCGTCCTGCACAAGAGAAATGCGCGCTACGACTCCTTGCTGAACGCCAAACTACCCACAACAGATAACAAACACAGCAACCGGTTCGAAAAAAACATAAATAATTACGATTTAGTTCCATTGAATCGTATCAATGGCTGTCTGGGCGGGGCTTCTGGAGTCATCGCTGATTTTGTCACCGTGCCAGCATGACAAAATTTTCACAATAGCGCCGGTACAAGGCGCGGAAATCGTTGGCGGCGGTTTGATAGAAATCTCGTTGGAGCGAGGCAACATTCACGATAGGACTTACAGCCGCTGTATTTGCGTCACTGGAATGCCGTCTTCCCGGATAAATCCGGTCCCACACAATCAGCGCGATCCAGTGGGACCGGCTTTAGCCGGGAAGGCGTCGGTTCAGACAATATGTCTGCGGCGCCTGGCGGTTGCCCCCAGACATAGAATCTCCAACGAGGGCCGGTGTTGCTACGGGTTATGACTGCGTTGGCAACCCAATCACGCTCATCGCCGCCTGACGCAACGCTTCGGAGCGGGTTGGATGTGGATGGCTGGTCAAGGCGATGTCCTCGGAAGACGCCGCAAACTCCATCGCCACGCAGAATTCGCCGATCATTTCGCTGACGCTTGGCCCGACCAGATGTACGCCGAGGATTTCGTCGGTGCGCTCGTCGGCCAGGACTTTGGCGAAGCCTTCGGTTTCATGATTGACCTTGGCCCGGCTATTGGCGCTGAACGGAAACTTGCCAACTTTGTAGGCGCGGCCATCGGCCTTGAGCTGCTCTTCGGTCTTGCCGACGCTGGCCAGTTCCGGACGGGTATAAATCACGTTGGGGATCAGGTTGTAATCAACCTCGCCCGCCTTGCCGACAATGCGTTCCACGCACACTGAGGCTTCGTCTTCAGCCTTGTGCGCCAACATCGGACCGGAGGTGACATCACCGATCACCCAGATGCCTTCTGCTGCGGTGCGATGCCCTTTGTTTTCCAGCATGCCGCGCTTGTCCAGCTCCAGGCCGACCGTTTCCAGCCCCAGGCCTTTGGTGAAGGGCCGACGTCCAATGGACACCAGCACGTAATCCGCTTCGATCAACTCAGCCTGGCCGCCCGCTGCCGGTTCGACGCTGAGACTGACGCCGTCTTCCGAGGTCGTGGCTGTGGTCACCTTGGAGCTGAGCTTAAAGTTGATGCCCTGACGCGACAGCGAGCGGTGCAGCGTCTTGCCCGCTTCCAGATCGCTGCCGTGGGCGACGTGATCGAGAAATTCGACCACCGTCACTTGCGCGCCCAAGCGCCGCCACACTGATCCCAGCTCCAGGCCGATCACTCCGGCACCGATCACCACCAGATGCTTGGGCACTTCAGCTAGCGACAGCGCGCCGGTGGAATCCAGAATGCGCTGGTTATCGATGTCTACGCCGGGCAATGGCGTCGGCTCGGAACCGGTGGCAATGATGATGTCTTTGGCTTGCAGCTCGGTTTCGGTGCCGTTGGCGTCGGTGACGATAACCTTGCCCGGCCCGGCAATACGGCCCCAGCCCTTGATCCATTCGGCCTTGTACTTGCGAAACAAAAACTCGATGCCCTTGGTCAGGGCCGTCACGCTTTCGCCTTTCTGTTTCATCATCTGCGCCAGATTCAAGGTCGGCGTGACCTCAATGCCCAGCTTGGCAAACTCTTCGCCGGTGGCTGCTTCGTACAGTTCCGAGGCATGCAGCAACGCCTTGGAAGGGATGCAACCGACATTCAGACAAGTCCCGCCCAATGTTTCGCGGCCCTCGATACAGGCAACGCTCAAGCCCAGCTGGCCAGCGCGGATGGCTGCGTTATAGCCGCCTGGGCCGCCGCCGATGATTACAACGTCATAACTGCTCATGGCCATATGCTCCTGAAGTCGATACCGAGAAAAGTGTATGCCCGTTGATGAGGGTCTGTCATGAAGCTGCGGGCGCTTGGATGATGGTTGTAATATCTCCAGCTACAAGCGTCAAGCCGCAAGCTGCAAGCAGAAGCGACCGAGATCGGCTTAGGCTTTGGCTTGTAGCTAGGAGCTTGCCGCTTGCCGCTGCTTCACACCCACCAATACCGAACAAGGTGGAAGAAGATCGGCGCGGCGAAGCAGACTGAGTCCAGGCGATCCAGCATGCCGCCGTGACCTTCGATCATATGCCCCCAATCCTTCACGCCCCGGTCGCGCTTGATTGCTGACATGACGATGCCACCGGCAAAACCTAGCAGATTGATCAGCAGCGCGATCAACGCCGACTGCCAGGGATTGAACGGGGTGATCCACCACAGCGCGCCGCCGATCAGCGACGCCAGGGCGATGCCGCCGACGAAGCCTTCCACGGTCTTGGACGGCGAAAGATTCGGCGCGATCTTGCGCTTGCCGAACAACTTGCCGCAGACGTACTGCAAGACGTCCGACAGTTGCACGACGATTACCAGATAAGCGATCAGCAGCAGATTGCGGCCGTCGTAACCGGGGATTTCCAGGGTCAGCAATGCCGGCACGTGCGACACGCAGAACACGGCGATCATCAAGCCCCACTGGACTTTCGACGCGCGCTCCAGGAAGTGCGTGCTGTCGCCGCCCAGGGACGCGAGGATCGGCAGCAGCAAAAACACATAGACCGGAATGAAGATTGAAAACAGCCCATACCAGCTCATGGCGATCAGCACGTATTGCAGCGGCAGCGCCAGATAGAACGCCGCAACCAGCGCCGGGTAATCGCTCTTGCGCGTCGGCGTCAGGGTCAGGAATTCGCGCAGCGCATAGAACGACACGGCGTAGAACAGGATGATCACTGCGCTGTAGCCCAACGCGAAGGCGATGCCGATCACGATGACCATCACCCACCACGCGTTGATTCGCGCGTTGAGGTTGTCGATCACCGAATTGGGGCCGCCGGCCCGGCGCTTGAGGATGAAACCGATGGTGGAGGCCAGCAGCAGAATCGCGCCGATCCCCATGAACAACATTTGCGTCTGGTTATCCATCAATGCTGCTCCGGTGCCAGGGCCAGCAGCGCTTCACGGCTGCGCAATAAAAACTGTTCTTTGATTTCGTCACTGCCCAACTGCAAGGGCGTGCCGAAACTGGTTGTGCATAACAATGGCAACGGCAGTACGCGGCCCTTGGGCATGACGCGATTGAGGTTGGCTATCCACACCGGGACCAGCTCCGCTTGTGGATAACATTTGGCCAAGTGATACAAACCGCTTTTGAAGGGTAAAAGACCGTCTTCCAGGTTGCGCGTGCCTTCGGGGAAGATGATCAGCGAATCGCCGTTCTCCAGCGCTTCGAGCATCGGCTGCAATGGGTTGCTGTCCGGCGTCTTGCGCTGGCGATCAACCAGCACGCCATTAAATACGCGATTGATGATGTAACGCCGCAGCGGACTGCTCTGCCAGTAATCCGCGCCCGCAACCGGTCGGGTCAGCTTGCGCAACGCAGGCGGCAGCGAAGCCCACAACAGCACGAAGTCGCCGTGGCTGCTGTGATTGGCGAAATAGATGCGCTGCACCGGTTCTGGCGTACAACCGAGCCAGAGACTGCGCGCGCCGGTCACGCTTCGCGCGCCAGCGGTAATGATCGTCGCGACCAAGGGTTCGAACATGGCGTTTCCTTAAGATGCGGTGAAGGACAACCAAGGGAAAATCAGAATCGCGCCCAGCATCACCAGCAGCTGGACAGCAACAAACAATAATTGCTGGCGCAGCAGCTTCAACGCGCCCTGGCTACGCACTGCCCAAGGTCGACCCGATTTATCCACAGGCTGAAACTGGAGTGCGACTAAGGCTTGATCAAGGGCGAGCGTGCGTTCGGCAAGTCCGGATTCGTCACTGGCAACGGCCTGGAACAGGTCCGCATCGAACGCGACCCGCAGCGCGTAGTACTTTTCGATGAGACCCAGCAGGACGATGGCCGCCGTGAGTATCAGCAGCAAGAGCGTTGTGGGAGTTATCAACAGCTCCGCCAGTCCGAATGCCATACCAAGCAACGTTAGCCCTGTGGATAAATTATCCAGCGTCTTGCCCCGGCGCAGCAGACTGGCGACGATATGCAGCTGCATTTCAGATGACATGATTGGGCCCCGTAGGAGCGAGGCTTGCCCGCGATGACGTTAGGTCAGGCAGATCGCTTTCGCGGGCAACCCTCGCTCCTACGATTTCCTGCAAGGCTTCAACATGCGCGGCGCGCAAGACAACCCCCGGCCTTGCTTGGCGAATGAGCGCAATCGCGTTATCCACAGTCTCGGCGCGACCGCTGTGCAAAAGCCAGGCGGCAACTGCCGTGGCGCTGCGCGAATAACCCAACGCGCAGCACACCAGCAACGGGCCTTCCTGGCGCAGGCTTTCAATGGCCTGGGCGGCGAGCAGACAGGTCTGTGCCGTGGGCGCCACCAGGTCCAGTGTGGGAATAGCCTGGTAACCGCGCTGATCCGGCTTGATCGGTATTTCGGCGCACATATCCACAACAGCGGCGAACGGTTCGAGTTGGTGTTTATCCGGCAACCGACCCAACCAAACGTTATCCACAACTAAATCCGGTTGTGGATGTTTTCTGGTCCAGATCCGCGAATTGATCCACGCGCCGAGCAGGTAAGGTCCGAATAGCCAATAGGCAGCCGGGCTGAGGCTGCCGTCCTGACGTTTCTGGAACCCGGCAGCATCGAACAGCAGATAATTCAGCGCGACCAACAATAGAGAACCTGCTGGCCAGGCCAGCCAAAGCCAGGCGCCGCCCAGCTTCAGGGCCATCGCACCCAGCACGATTGCGCCGATGCCATAAATGGCAGTCAGCTTCAGACGCTTAGGTCCCGAGCTGAAATGCGCCGCGAGCAACGGACTGCGGCCTTCGTCTGGCCAAAGCCATACACAGAACCAACCGGCCAGAGCACCTGTGGGTAAGTCGATAAAGTGATGTTGATAAGTGGTTAGCACCGAAATGCCGATCAAGCTGAACCAGCCATGCAGCAACCAGCGCCAGGCCTGATGGAATTGCCGCAAATAGCGGTCATAGCAGACCCACAGCACCACCAGCAGCGCGATGTGCAGCGAAGGCGCCTGATTGAAGGGCTTGTCGAAGCCCGCCAGCACGGCGAATAGCCAGCCGAATACGCCGTCCAGTTCCGGGCGCTCGAAAGCGAAACGCAACGGCCAGATCAGGAAGCAGCTCACCGCAATCAGCTGCGCGCTGAACAGGCGCAGGGCGTGAGTATCCAGCTGTCGCCGGGTCAGGCACGCCAGCAATGAGAAGCCGTAAAGCAGGTCGATGGACCAGTAGGGCACGATGGTCCAGGCCCAGAATGGCATGTGCGCTTCCCAACCGAAGGCCAGGCTTGGCACGTCGCTGCGCTGGGCCGTCACCCAGGTGGCAAAGCCGTAGCTGGCGAAGAAGAATGGCGCCAGCGCCAACAGCCAGACCACGGCGCGCTTCCACAAACCGGCTTCGCGCATCACGTTCAATTGATCCGCTGCGCCAGCGACACGCTGAAAATCCCCCATTCATCCACACGCTGGGTGATCTTGCGGAAACCCGCAGCTTCCACCAGTTGATCCATTTCCGTCTGACTGCGTCGGCGCATCACCCAGGCTTGCCCTTGACGATGGCTGGTCAGGGCGCGGGCGATCAATTCCAGCTGCGGATGCCACGGCTGGCCGGTGTATACCAGATAACCACCCGGCTCGACCGCTGCGGCCAGACCCGCCAGCGAATCGCCGACCATTTGGTTACTGGCAAACAACTCATATAAGCCGGAAACCACGGCCAACGTCGGTTTCGGGTCGAGGGCGGCAAGGTCGGCGCGATCAAAGGCGTCGGCCTTGATGAAGCGCGCAATGTGACCCAGACCTTTCTGCTCGATCAAGGCGCTGCCATCGCGCACATTGATGTCGCTGTAGTCGCGCAGCAGAATCGACTCCGGCAGCGGATCGACGCCTTGCAGGGATTCGAGAATGTAACGCCCGTGGCCAGCGGCGATATCCACGATGCGCACCGGTTTGCCCTGATTGCGCAAATGTTCCATGGCCAGGCGTAACAACTCTTCGACGTGCAGCTTGCGCTGGCGAATGCCGCGCCAGCCGATGGAATCCAGATAATTCCTGTCGATCATCTCGCCCAGCTTGCCGCTGCCGGTGGGTTGGTTGCGGTAGACATAATCCAGCGTGCTGCCGGAATCGAAACCGGTATCGAAGCCCAGCTTCACGCCTGTGGATAACTTGCTGCCCAGACGCATGCTAGCGCGGGTCATGCGCCAATACAGATCACGCAGCGAGTTATGCGGCAACGGCGCGGCCAGCTCTTCGGATTCGGCACAGGTCACGCCGAGCTTGTCGGCGTCCAGCAGGGAAGGGCGGGTCCCGGGCAGTTCGAAGTTCTGCAGGATAAAACGCCGCGCGCGGCTGACCGCCAAGTGGCGATCCCGCTCGCCGAGGGTGTCGTGGAAGAAGCCCGGCAGGATGTGTTTTTCCTTGCGCACGCTGCCCAGCCGCTCAAAGAAGCGCTCCTGTGGGCCGCGATGCACAACGAAGTCGGAACCGGAGATCAACAGCTGGGTCGGAATCGAAATGGCTTGCGCATCGGCTACAACCCGATCAGCCGCTTCGTACAAACCGAGCAGTACATTGACCGAAATTGCCTTGGTGATCAGCGGGTCGCTGTCGTAGGACGCGATACGCTGCGGGTCATGGCTGAGGAAGCGCGCCTTGACGTAGCTGTTGACGAAAAAGTTGCCTTTGAATTTGCGCAGCAACGCCAGCCCCGGACGGGCGAATGGCACGTACAGCTTGACCTTGAAAGCCGGCGAGGCGAGCACCAGCGCGCGGATCTTCGGCGCATAGTCGTGGGCCCAGGTCGCGGCGATGACTGCGCCAACACTTTGTGCCACCACGGCCATGTTTTCTTCAGCGATGTCGAACGTCGCGCTCAGGTGATCAACAAAGGTCTGCACATCGCGAACGCTGGTGGCAAAGCTCGGGCTATCACCGCGCGCGCCAGGCGATTGGCCGTGGCCGCGTGAATCCCAGGCAAAGAAATCGAAATCCGGCAGGTCCAGCTCATCCACCAGATGCGCGATGCGTCCGGAATGTTCGTGGCCACGATGAAACAACAGCACGGCCTGGCGCGGGACCGTCGGGTCCTGATTCGCAGCGGGCCAGTGGCGGTAGAACAACTCGACCCCATCATGGGTCATGAAGCGCTGATCCTGAGCGTCACGCATGTGGATATCCTTATGCCGGGGTGTCGTTGCCTATTGTTCTTGGGAAGAGCCTTTGGGATCAGGTGTTTCAGCCAGCCCGCGACGCACCCGATTGACGACGGTGTAGACCAGCAGCGCGGTAATCACGGCCAGGACAATATTTATCCACAACCCGGAAAGCCAGCCGATGGCAACTCCAGCACCCAACACGCCGAAGACAAAAGCCCGATCGCTCTTGCCCATCGGCCCGTCATAACGCCGGGAAGCCCCGATCATCGGGCCGAGCACGCCGGCGTACTCACTGAAAATCGCCCACAAAGTGACCATCAGAATCAGCAACAGGTTCACATCGGGAAGCAACGCGAAAGGCAGGAACAACGCGCTGTCGGCAATAACATCGGTCAGTTCATTGAGATAAGCGCCAAGCCGCGACTGCTGACCGAACTCCCGAGCGAGCATGCCGTCGACGGCATTGAGCGCCATGCGCACGATCATCCACAGCGGGATCAACACGAACACCCAATGATGCGCGGCAAACAACGCCACCAATGCGCCGATCACGATAGACACTGCGCAGGCACTCAAGGTGACCTGATTCGCCGTCACGCCCCGGTCGAACAGACGCTGAACCAAAGGCCGCAGCAGGTTTTGAAAGCGTGGTTTGAGCTGATAGATCGAAATCAACGTACAACCGTCCTTGTGTCGTGAAATTCGCAGGAGGCGCCTGTGGATAACTATTACCACGACGCCGGGCTGGCCCGGATGCTAGTGAAACACAACGTAACGCGATTGAGGCGAGGTTCTTTGTGCTGTGGGTCTCAGGGTGGGAAGCTGGTCCCCCCCCGGTGGGAGCAAGCTTGCTTGCGAAGGCGGCGTTATATCCGCAAAAAATGCCACGGATGTTCCCAAGCTTCGCGAGCAAGCTCGCTCCCACAAACAGCAACTGTGAGCCGAGAAATTTCCTTCGTATTTCCCTGTGGGAGAGGACTTGTCCTCGATGGCTTAAATCGACACTGCAGTGCGTCAGGCGGATCAGGATCGTCTGGGCTGGCTGTCGAGGACAAGTCCTCTCCCACAAAGGGCCTCTCTCACACAGCCGGCATTCCGACCATTGAATCTCCAACGGTGATAAGACGCCAATTGCCGCTTCAACCCTTGTGCTCAATCAACTTGCAGGCCTCGATGAAGTTCATCTTCTTCTTGTCCATGGCGTGCTGCACAAGCTGTGTGGCTTTTTGTAGGGCTGGGCTGGGTTTGGCCCATTGATCGGGTGGGACGGGTTGCGACCATTGTTGAACACGCTCGGGCATCACCGGTGTACCCGCTTTATGACCCCATTCGGCGATCATGTAGGGGATTTTCCAGAAGCTTAGTACCCGCCAGATATACCAACGGCGCAGCGGCCAGCGAGAGCGCGGGGTTAGGCCGATTTCTGCACGGCGCTCGTCACTGAAGCAACTGTGCAAACCACCGTCTTCTTCTTTCATCAGCTTCTCGACCTCCCAGGTATGTAACCCTTCATAAGGCCGGAGCTCGTATTCCGTCAGTTCGCGGCCTAGCAGGAGCCTCAGCCATGCACCTGTTTTATCCGTTGGTACACCCTGTTCCATATACAACCGAATCGCCTCCCAAGTTCCGATGGCATGGGCCTGGCTGGGTTTGCCGAACAGAATTGGCTGCACCGTACCTTTCTCTTCGTTTTCCAGAGCCATGCCAAAGGTATAAAAAGTCGTGGCGTTGTATTGGGTCACCATCTGTCCCTGAGAAATCCAGGCGGTGACCTCTTCCCAAGGCACGATCAGGATTTCATGGGTGTTGCTGTCGACAAAACAGACTTCTCGACGTTGGCGATTGAAGCGCAGGGGGTATTGGCGGGCTTGTTCGCGGGTTTGGGAGATTATCGTGTGTACAACGGTGCCTATACATAGTGGAGCCGTAAAGATGCCTAAGTATAAAAACAGCTCAGCTAACATACTTAAATCTTTGGCAAACGTATTATTTGTTCCTTCAGGAGTGATAACCCACAACAGCACGGCAAGAAATAATGGAGAAAAAACATTCATGATAATCATTAGCCAAATAACCCAGGCCAGCATTTTTCCTTGCCATACCGTCCCGATATTACTTCCGCCCACTTGCAGGTAGACGTCATTAACTTCCGGGAAACCTTGCATGCTCACCGGCTGCTGGCCGGTATAGACCGGTAAAGGCGCGAGATATAAGGTTTCTTCCGAACCGATCTTGCGTACTTCTCCTGCTTTGGGGTTTTGGCGTTCCTGCGCCACTGAAGGCGGCGCAGGTTCGGTTTTGCGTTTAAATAGTTTAGTTAGCATTGCCATTCAAGCCTTACGCTCGATTAACTTGCAGGCTTCGATGAAATTCATCTTCTTCTTGTCCATGGCGTGCTGCACAAGTTGTGTGGCTTTTTGCAGGGCGGGGCTGGGTTTGGCCCATTGATCGGGTGGGAGGGGTTGCGACCATTGTTGAACACGCTCGGGCATCACGGGTGTACCCGCTTTATGACCCCATTCGGCGATCATGTAGGGCATTTTCCAGAAGCTTAGTACCCGCCAAACGTACCACCAGCGCAATGCCCAGTAATCGCGAGGGAGAAAGCCATGCTTGGCCCGCTCCTCATCGGTCATATCGACATCAAGGAAGCGGTCCTCGATTTTCATCAGTTTCTCGACTTCCCACGTATGCAACCCTTCATAAGGCCGTAACTCGTATTCCGTCAGTTCGCGGCCTAACAAAAGCCTCAGCCATGCACCTGTTTTATCCGTTGGTACACCCTGTTCCATATACAGCCGAATCGCCTCCCAGGTTCCGATGGCATGGGCCTGGCTGGGTTTGCCGAACAGGATCGGCTGCACCGTACCTTTCTCTTCGTTTTCCAGAGCCATGCCGAAGGTATAAAAAGTCGTGGCGTTGTATTGGGTCACCATCTGCCCTTGAGAAATCCAGGCGGTGACCTTTTCCCAGGGCACGATCAGGATTTCATGGGTTTTGCTGTCGACAAAACAGACTTCTCGGCGCTGGCGATTGAAACGCAGGGGGTATTGGCGGGCTTGTTCGCGGGTTTGGGAGATTAGGGTGTGGATACAAATGCCAATAAGATAAGCCCAACCGGGTACACCGGTGCCACCAAAAAAAAGGAACGATAGACCAAGGTCATTGGAATATGTGTTATTTGTTCCTTCGGGTGTGATGACATATAGCAGCGTCGCGATAATGAATGGGCACATGAATATATAAAAGATCGCTAACCAGATAACCCAGGCCAGCATTTTTCCTTGCCACACCATCCCCATATTACTTCCGCCTACTTGCAGGTAAACGTCATTAACTACCGGAAAACCTTGCATACTCACCGGCTGTTGGCCGGTATAAACCGGTAAAGGCGCAAGATATAAGGTTTCTTCCAAACCGTTTTTGCGCACTTCTCCTGCTTTGGGGTTTTGACTTTCCTGCGCCGCTGAAGGCGGCTCAGGTTCGGCTTTGCGTTTGAATAATCTATTCAGCATCAGATGCTCCCAGATCCACTTCGCGCAGAAGCCAGGGTGGCGTAGCCGATAGCTGCATTGACTCCTCGGTCTCTGCTTTGTAAGCGAAGACGCCCTTGCGCTCGCGCCAGCGACCTTCAACCTGTTGGCGGTGCAGATCCAGGACGTGGAACGTGGACCGGTGGCTTATATCGCGATGCTCTTCCAAGTCATAACTGACCGCAATAGCGAGGCCAAAATGATCGAAGATCAGTGGGCTTAGGTCGAGGCTGAGGACCAACGCACCGTCCGCCGGCCCTACTCGCTTGAGCTGCCCTGCCAGGGCTTCGCTGCACACCGCCCAATAGACCGGGTTTTGTGATCCGTAAGGTGCGCTGTAATCCTTTTGCCGCTGGAGTGCTTCAATCCAGACTTTTCGACGTTCCATTTCGTCGCTGCGTATGGCGGGGAAGGTCAGGCGCAGTTCGGTGCTGTGCTCGGTACGGATCAGTTGGCAAACGGGTTGCTGGACGATGGAGGCCAGCTTGCGCCAGTCCTCATCTAGGCTTAGGCCTAGCGACTGCTGGCCCCATGCGCTGTGCAATACCCATTTGTTCAACGCATCGAGGTTGAAGTAATTGAAAAATCCTTCACCGATTAACTGCAGGGCGGTCGCTGCGATGCCGATCAGACTGGCTCTTGTCGCGATACCAACCAGTTGAGGGCTGCGTTCAGCCCAGGCAAGAGCACGCATATGTGCTGGCATACGCATTATTTCTTTAGTGATGGAGTAGGTATGTTTGAAGGCCCACCTATGAGTGCCTAATAGCAAGGTGTCGCCGCTTATCTGTAAGGAAGTCGCGGCAAGGCTTTTGCCGTCCCCTTCTGTCAAGGCAATGCCCCATCGCTTGGCATGCTTACCCAGATCAATCGCTGCAGCGAAAAAACCAAAACCGAATGCGCCCAAACCAGTAAAGGCAGACCACTTACCCAGCTGACTCATGGTATTGAGCTTGCCAGCCGCACTTTCCATCTGATCGATATGGGCTCGCAGGATATTGATAGACAAACCCTGAACAGCAGCAAAGCCAGCAGAGAACGTAGTGATAAAAGACTCACCGATATCGAATACGTCTTTCCATCCACGATCCTCTTTCGACCTGATCTTCGACGCCACATCGAAAAACTTCATCGCCTGAAAGTAAAACAACACCACCGCGATCTGATCACCCGTGGATCGCAGCACTCCGCGCATCGGCCCTTTGTATGTCCCGGTGCTGCGGTAGTCGTTCACCGCGCGGCGCATTTCCTCATTGAGTTGCGGGTCCATATTGCCCAGCACCAGACCAAACTGGCCGGCACCGCCGCCGGGTGTCAGCGCCAGACTGAGACGCTCTTCTATGGGGCCCAGTTGATATTTGACGAGGTTGATATTCTCATTCAGCCGTTTTCGAGAGCCAATTGGGTCGGCATCGGTAGTCTGTCCTCTGAGCTTTTCACGCCGCTCCTTATAAAGCGTTTTGAGGTCGTCACGCAGGGCAAGGGCTGCGTTGCGGTCGCGGGTAAACAGTTCGACTTCGGAGGCGGAGGCGACTCTCAATTGTAAGCCGCTCGACGCGTAGGCACTTAGCAAGCGAAGCCGCGCGGCGGGTCCAATGCTGCGAATGAAATCATTGGGGTCAACCGATGCGCCCCGCTGAAAATCCAGTTGTGCCTGAGCCAGACGCGCAGCCACCCGTAACTGCCGTGCCGGATCGTAAGCACTGCCCAGCAAACTGTTCAAACCACTGAACCGGGTATTCAGGTTGTCGTACTTGGGCAGGCTCTGGCGCATCAGGCTATTGAACTGGTTCGCCAGTGCATCCATGTCGCGCACTACGCCGGGGGCGTCGGCGAGCTTGATGCTGAAGTCGCTGAGGTCGGCAAGTTTCTTGCGCAGGTCCGCCTGGTCAGCCAGATTCAGGGTGTCCAGGCCAGGCACTTGCACTAACGGGTTTTTCTCCAGGTACGCCTGGAGTTGTTCGGTAGCTTGTTGATCGTCGCAGATGGCCGCCACGCAATTGAACTCGCGCTCCAACCGGTGTTGAATCTGTTCGTCTTGTCGAAAGTCGTAGTACCACGCGGCGCGATGGAAATGGCCTTCGATAATCATCTTCAAGCGGTCGGCGCGGATGCTTTTGAGCTGGCCGCGCCAATGGCTTAGAAGCTTCTGGTGCTTGATTACAAAAGCTTCCATGGGTTCGCGATGAACCAGTTGATGGATGCCTCGTTCGCCGACTTCCTTACCGCTCAGCGCATACCACGTCGCCAACTCAAGGTCGGTGATGGCGGGGCTGTGTTTATCCATAAGCTTTGGGCCAAGAGCGTCGCGCATGTCCACCGTCGCCTTGGCCAGCGGGTTATGTTGCGCCTGGTCGCGCCAACTCTGCTCGTCGCCGAAAATCGCCGGGCCCCGGTAGTCGCGCTTGACGCGCAGGTACTCGAGCACCTTTTCCCGTTGATCCTCGTTGGTGTCGTCAAGCAGTGCCTGGTAGCGTTTGTCCTTTGTAGCCAATTGATCAAGACGCTTCTGGGTGACCTGATACATCGACTGAATGTAGGCCCCGGTCAGGTATTTGTGCTGGGTATCCTCATCATTGCTCCAGCGTCCGATCCAGTCGGCAACCTTGAGTTGCGCCGCAGCCAGATCGAGCATGACGCCGATGTCGTCGCGTACTGCCAGAAACAGGAAATCGTGTTTATGTGCGGCGTTGACCTGACTTGTCAGCTCCTCGATCCAGGCTTTGCGAAATAGCGGTTTATGTTCCCAGTGATAGGCGGTGTTTTCCTCCGGGTCGGCGCCTTCGGGGAGATCCTTCGCTTCAGTGGTTTCCGCCGCTTCAGCCAGCCAGCTTCGGGTCTGTTTTTCCGTCAGCAGGTGCGCGCCACCTTTCTCGCAGTCGATCTGGTTGAAGCTGACGTACTGCATGTATTTTTCACGCTCGGGCGGTTGACCGATCACCTGCGAGCATTTGTAGGCCGTCCATTGAAATTCGGAATATGCCACGTGCAGCGCGCCATGCCGTGGGAAAACCAGATCTGGCTCGCCAATAGCATTAGTGCGAATGTCGGCGCTGACTTGCGGACCTTTCCAGAGCAATTTGCTTATCGAGCCTTGCTCGATACGGTATTCGTGCAGGTAACCGCTGGCGTTGTCGACAATGTATAGATAGCCGTCACGCAGCAGGCGCAAGCCCATTTTTCGGCTTTGCAGCTCATGGGGCATCGGAATATCGCGGCTGGGTTGCAGGTTTTCCACAAGCCCGTATCGCAGCGGCAGAAACTGCACCGTGCGCTTCATCAGCGGGCAGGTGCCGCCGGCATCCAGCGGTTTGGCAGTGCGTGCCTTGCCCTTCAGGTTGGCCAGATGACCGCGAGGTGAATCGTTGGCGGCGCTCATTGCGTGCTCCTTTGCGCGGCAAGTTCGCTGGCACGATCAATCCGCTGGAAAGACGTCAGCTCGGATTCAACGGTCAATAGCTCAACAATATCCGCGTGCGAATTGACGTTTTGCTCGCCTAAAAAACCGTAAACATTGGCGTACAGCCAGATTTCTCGCTCATCTTCAAAGCCTTGTTCGATAGCGGAGTTGGCCAGTTCATGAAGGTGCGCCAGGCGCTGATCGGGTTGCAGATCCGCTTTGTAGTCAGGAAAGAAGTGCTGCATATGCAGATAAAGCTCACCGATGGACTTGTGGAAGGCAGCGGCCTGCAACGCCGTCCATTGCGCGGCGCTGGGTACATAGGGCGCGTGGTATTGAGGCTGCGGCATCTCGCCAGGGCGGTTGTATTGCTGCCACCCATCGAGCGGCGTATTGGCAACGACGATCTGGGAGCAAGGGCCAAAGATCTGTGCAGTCGGGTGCAGATCGGCGGCAAACAGAGCATGAGCGACGACGGGATCGGAAATGCGCAGGAACATTTCATCGTGCTGCGCTGGCTGGATGCTGGTCAGCCAACGCAGGTGGTCCAGTAGCTCCGTCCAGGGGCCATCGCTGAATAGCAGATAGCCCCACTGATTCCGGGTGTTGGCCAGAAACTGCAGCAGAGCCGGGTGTTCAGGGTCAGTGATATGTACCAGACAGGGAGAAAGTCGGCTGATTCCTGCCCATTGCGTACGCTGGTACAGGAGGTCCACATGAGGCGCTTCTGACCACTGATAGAGACGCTTGATCAGGTCTTCTACTTGAAGCGCATCAAGTAACAGCCCTACGGTTTGGCCCCAGGGTAGATCATTGGGTAATTGCTGGGGCTGGCCTGCCAATCGTGTGCTCATAAGACTTCCTTGTTGTTTTCGGCGCATTTCGGACAGAACAAAGCACCTTGTTCTATCGCTTCAATCTGTTTGTGAGGCACCAGCGGCGGGCTGTTTGAAAGGGCGGGTTCTGCTGTTGATTTCGATAACGGCGCGGGCAACCCCGGCACCGCAGGCATCCCCGGCATTGGCACCCCCCCCAGCAAAATCGGCACGCTGGTAAAGATTCCCGCAGGCGTAATCGAAATCCAGTGCCCGCCCGCCTTGATCGTGGTGCTCAAGGTCGCGTCGACGATCATGTGGTTTCCGGCAGCCAGATGGACTTCCAATGCCGCACTGACCAGATGATTCGCCGCGCTGATGTGCTGATTGCCCACCACCGTCAGGGAATCGTCCTCGAGCACCTGCGTCTTGCGCGCGCCGAGGGTCAGGTGATGTTCTTCGCCTT